>DATLMQ010000130.1:0-19155 GCA_035537215.1 Acidobacteriaceae bacterium | reverse complement strand
TGGGTCGTCGTCGATGACGCTGCGCAGGGTGTTGAGCATGAGCGCGCCCTTGAAGTACTGGTCCTGCGGGGGTTCGGCGTTGGTGCCGCGCGGCGGGATGATCGGACGCTCGTTGTGGACCTTGGGCACGAGGCCGCCGGCGTAGCGGAGGGCGTCGGCTTTGCCCCAGCGGAACTCGACGTAGAGCAGCTCGAGGTAGGTGGTCCAGCCCTCGTGGATCCACATGTCGGAACGGTCGGCGGCGGTGACGGCGTTGCCGAACCACTCGTGACCGCTCTCGTGGATGATGATGAAATCGAACTTCGGGCTGATGCCGACGCCGGTCCAGTCGCGGCCGTAGTAGCCGTTTTCGAAGTGGTTGCCGTAGGCGACGGCGGACTGGTGCTCCATGCCGGCGTAGGGGACTTCGATGAGCTTGTAGCCGTCCTTGTCGAAGGGGTACTCGCCGAAGAAGTGCTCGAAGGCGTCGAGCATGCCGGGGACCTGCGCGAACTGTGTTCTGGCTTTGTCGAGGTCGTCAGGGAGAGCGTAGAAGTCGAGCGTGGTGTGCCCGTGCTGCGGAAGGGTGAAGTGCTGGTAGTTGCCGATGTTGAGAGCGACGTCGTAGTTGTTGATGGGGTAGTGCACGTGCCAGCGCCACTCGGTGTAGCCGTCGCCGAGGTCGCGGCTGCCTTCGGAGCGGCCGTTGGAGATGTCGGTGAGGCCGTTAGGGACGGCGATATCGATCTGCATGCCGTCCTGCGGCTCGTCGCGCCATTGATCCTTGTTGGGCCACCAGGTGCTGGCGCCCTCTTCTTCGCAGGCGGTGGTGATCCAGGGTTTGCCCTCCTTGTCCTTGTCGAAGGAGAAGCAGCCGAAGCGGCCCTGGGTGACGGGGTGTCCGGAGTAGGCGACGGCGACTTCGTAGACCTTGTCTTTGTGGAGGAGCTCAGGGAAATCCAGCCAGAGGGTGCGCTCTTCGCGGGTGTACTTTACGGGCTTGCCGCCGAGGGTGATGCTGTCGACGGAGAGCTGCGGGGTCAGCTCCAGTTGAAGGCGCTGGCCGTCCTGCAGCATGCGGAAGCGGATGGTGTTGGTTCCGCTGATGGCTTTGGCTTCGGGGTCGACGCGCACTTTGAGCGCGTAGGAGAGGAGATCGTTGTTGGCGCGAAAGGGGCCATAGGCTCCGCGGAGGAGGTCGTCTTTGCTGGGCGGCTTCAGGATGTCGAGCTTGCGGGCGCGGGTGGCGTCGGCGGCGGAGCCGGGCGTGGAGGTTGCGCTCTGGGCGGAGCTCTGGGCCGAGCTCTGGGCTGCTGTCTGGGTAGCTGTCTGGGCAGCGGTAATTGTGGCGCAGAACAGCAAAGCGAGAGAGCACAGCAGGGCCGGCCGGAACGCGGCGGCGATCGAGCTTCGATCCATGCGTTTCAGCTTATCGTTTTGCGCGCGGCGGCGTGAGACGCAGAAGGAAAGGGCGCGCCCGCGATGGACGCGCCCGGTGGTGTAGGTTGAGGGTTATTTGATGTTGCCGTTCAGGCCGTTGGGGAAGAAGCCACCTTTGCCGGAGCCGCCCGCGTAGACGATGGCGAGGACCTGCGTGGGAGTGCGTGCCCAGCCGAGGTAGTTGGTGTCCGCGTCGGCGAGGGTGCTGGCGGGGAAGTTGGCGGTGGTGCCTTGGAGGGCGACTTGCACGGTGCCGACTCCGATGTCGTCGGGTGTCTTGGAGGCTGTGCCGTCGAGCGTGGCGCGGGCGGCAGAGATCTTCTGCGAGAGCGTGCGCAGGGTGCCCGCCGGACCGAGCGCCGTGGCGGTCTGGTCGAGGTTGAAGATGGTGGCGCGCACGAGACCGGCGTGGTACGCCTCGACCGCATGGATGCCGACGGCGGGTGCGAGCACGGAGGTCTTGTTGGTGATCAGCGGAGCGGCTCCGTGATACGCGGAGACGCCGACGTCCTCAAAGATGTAGGAGCCGAGCAGGAAGGCCAGGTCGTTGGCGAAAGGGTCGAAGTTGCTGACGCCGACGGCATTGCCGAGCGTGACGAAGCTGTTGACGAGGTCGAGGACGGGCTGGGCAACGGCGCTGGAGCCGAGCGCGCTGCGCAGGGTGGTGACGTGGTTGCGCTCTTCCAGGGCGACTTCAAGCGCGTAGGCCTGGATGAGGGGCATGGTGAAGGGGACCTTGCAGGCCGTGGGGCCGCCGGACTTGACGGTGATGGCGCCGCCGCCGGTGGTGGATGTGCCTGCGCCGATGCCGAGGGAGCCGCCGGCGCTCTGGTCGATGGTGGCTCCGGCCGCCGCGAGGGTGTAGAAGTTGGCTTCGAGGTACTCGAGGTTGAGCGCGAAGTTGAGGATGTCGGTGTCGGTGAAGGTGGAGGTGCTCTGGGCCTCGGCCTTGCTGCCGACCGTGCTGAGGGCGAGGCCGGCGAGTGCCGTTCCTCCCATGGCCAGCATGGCGCGGCGGCTGGAGAGGATTGCGTCGATCTGTTGGGTTTCCTGGGTTGCCATGATCTCTCCTATGCCGTGGTCTTGATGGTGCCGTTGAGGCCGCTGGGGAAGAAGCCGCCCTGCGAGACGCCGGCGCTGGCGGTCTCGTAGACGATGTGCAGCACCTGGCTGGGGGTGCGGGCGAAGCCGATGGAGCTGGAGGTGCTGGCAGCGACGATGGTGCTTCCGCTGGTTCCGCTGACGACGCCGGCGGCGGTGAGTCCGGTGACGAGAGTGGTCTCCATGCCGCCGCCGAGGGTGGCGCGGACCTTGGAGATGGCGTTGGCGGTGTTGAGCGTGGTCTGGTCCGCTCCCGCGGGAGCGGCGAGGGCAACGATGTTGGTGCGCACAGCGCCGGCGTGGTAGGCCTCGACTGCCTGGATGCTGGCGGCCGCGTTGAGTATGGTGGCGCTGGAGATGAGCGGAGCGGCGCCGGTGTAGGCGCTGACGCCGACGTCCTCAAAGGTGAAGGCGCCGATGAGCCAGCCGTTGAAGCCATTGGCGAAGGGGTTGTAGGAGGAGCCGAGGCCGGCGGCGCTGGCGGCACCGTTGAAGCCGGCGGTGAAGTCGATGGCGGGGCGCGCGACGGCGGCGGAGCCGAGCTGCTGGCGCAGGAAGCGGACGTGCGTCATCTCGGTCTGGGCGATCTCATTGAGGTAGGCGGACTGAGCGGCGGTGAGTCCGCTGATCTGGGTGCCGCCGGTGACGGCGCCTGCGCCTGTGCCGGCGTCGGCTGCCGAAAGCCCGCTGCCGGTGGAGGCGCGGAGGAAGAACTCCGCTTCAAGATATTCCAGGTTGAGGGCGAAGTTGAGGATGTCGGTGTCGGTGATCGACGAGGTGGGTGGGGAAGTTGTCATGCTCATGGTGCCGTCGTTGCTGCAGCCTGCGACGAGGGTTGCGGCTGCGACGCCGCTGGCGCCAGCAAGGAAGCTCCGACGCGAAAGGGCGTGCCTGACCACTGATTGAAGTGTGTCCACGGTTGATCTCCTGAGTTGCACGGGGCGAGCCTCGGCCTTTCGAGGTGTCGATCAGGCTTGCGCTCCTGCTGAGATGTACGTGCCGTGGATGGAACCGGATTGGAGGGATTTGCGATTTCCGCTAGATGCTTTGGACGGGATGCATCCTAAGGTCCTGGACGAGGCCGACCTCGCGCTGAATAAAGGGCTCGGCATAGCGGACGCCGGCGAGCAGGCCGAAGTGGCGCGCGGTGGCGAAGGTGCGCTCGCGGATGTCATCTTCAGGGACGAAGAGGCCGCTGCCGGCGGTCTGCTCTCCATACTGGGAACGATAGGCCAGCAGCGACTGCAGCCGCGTCTCGATGTGCGGTGTGATGTCGACGACGAAGGACGGGCGGGTGTCGGCGTAGAGCGAGGCGTAGAGGATCTTGTAGGGGCGGTGGGGAGCGCCGTGCGCGGGGTCGAGCTCGAGGCGGGAGAGACCCGCGGCGAAGCAGGCTTCGTAGCCCAGGGTAGCGGTGGTGTAGTGGTCGGGGTGGCGGCCCTGCCAGTATGGGAGGATGACCACGCGAGGACGGAGGCGGCGCAGAACGGCGGCGATCTTCAGGCGGTTCTCGCGGGTGTTTTCGACGTTGCCGTCGGGCAGATCGAGGGCCTCGCGGTGACTGACGCGCAGGATGGCGGCGGCGGCGGCGGCTTCGCGGGCACGGTCTTCCGCGGTGCCGCGGGTGCCGGACTCACCGCGGGTGAGGTCGAGGATGCCGGTGCGAGAGCCGAGCGAGTGCTGGACGAGCAGGGTGCCGCCGCAGGTCTGCTCGACATCGTCGCGATGCGCCGCGATGGCCAGCACGTCCACGGTGGACCGCGAGGAGTGGGCTGGAGTGGCGGGCATCGCGCGGGCTCAGTTGGCGCTGTTGGTCAGCGCGTCCATGTAGGCGACGTCCAGCACGGTGCCCTGGATGGTGATGTTGGTGTTGTCGATTTCGGTTCCGGCAGCGGGCGCGGTGCCGATGGCGGGATCGTGATACTCGGTGATGGTGCCGCCGGTGTAGAAGGCGTGGATCTGGCCGCCGTAGGCGGTGTACATCTTGTGCATATTCTGCACCCAGCAGAGGCCGGTGAGATCGCCGTAGTAGTAGAGGTTCTGATTGGTGTTGGGGAAGGGAACGGTGGTGGAGCCGCCAGGCGTCACGTTGGGGATGATCTGCGCCTTGCCGACGGGACCGCTGCCCAGGGTGACCATGGTGAGGCAGTTGTAGTTCTGTCCGGTGGCGGCGCGCTCGCCGTTGGCGCAGGCCTGGGAACCGACCCAGAGCGTGTTGTCATCGGCGAACAGCAGCTTGGTGTGGGTGCCGTCGGAGATGGAGATGGGCTGCGAGGCGGTGAAGTTGCTGAGATTGATGGCGGTCAGGTAGCCGGTGAACAGGCCGTCGGCGCGGGGTGTGGAGCCCAGGACGCCGCCCGAACCGAGGCTATAGAGCGACTGTCCGGCGACATAGAGGGTGGTGCCGTTGGGCAGGGCGATGGTGGCTCCGCCGGGCGTCGGTATGGGGTTCGGCACGCCCAGGTTCAGCATCGGCGACGGAGCTGCGGGGCTCAAGGGGTCGACGGTGGGTACCCGGTCGACGGTCAGCGCACCTGTCTGAAGGACGGTGATGCCGGCCTGCTGGCCGCCGCACTCCGGGCCGCAGTTCAGGACGTAGACACTGTTGCCGTCCAGCGAGAAGGTGGCGTTGATGGGGTGATCATAGGTGCCGGGCACGGGAACGACGCAGTACACCGGGAGCAGCAGAGGCTCGCAGTCCCCGGCACCGGGAGGAATGATGGGATTGCTGCTCGCCGGGAGCTTGATGATCCGGTAGAGGGAGCAGCCGCCAGGATTCGTTTGCGTGCATGGGGTTTTGTTGGGATCGCTCACTGCGGGCAGGGGGTTGCGCACCATGGCGAGGATGACGGAGCTGCCCGGGTTGGTGGCGACCTTGTAGACGTTGGGCAAATTCAGGGAATAGACGCCACCCCCGGAGGAGACGTATACCTGCCCGGTGGTCTCCGAGGCTCCGATGAACGTCGAGCCGTCCTGGGAGACCGCCACGCTGGAGGGGTTCGGGGCCAGGGTGGCCACGGTGCCGAGGCTGGCTTCGGTGCTGTAGTTCACCCCGATGAACTGGCCGTTGGTCTGGGACAGAACATAGCCGCGCGTCTGCTCGGGGAAGTTGAGGATGGGGGTGGGCAGGCCGGCCGCGAAGCCGGAGATTGGGAACGTGGGCTTGGTGTTGGGCACATTTCCGCGGAGATTGCGCAGGGCGTCAAGAATCTGCAGGCCGCCCGAGGTTCCACCGTTGGTGTAGGAGGCCAGGACGCGCTCCAACAGCAGGCTGGGCGGAATGGGACGGCCGGCGAAGTTGTACTCCGGCACCCTGTAGACGACCTCGGAGCACGAGGTCAGCCCCAACGTGGCCGCGGCTAGAAAGAGGCCCGCGAGAAGCTGGGCAGCAAACCTGTAAATCTTCAACGTGAACGGCTCCGGACGACGCTTGGGTGGAAGCGGGGCGGAAAGGAAAATCGCCCATGTAACCTTGTCGGCGTCAGCCCAAAGTATAACAAAGCACCGCTCCTGCCCCGGTGCGCGGACGGTGGCGGCAGCCGGTGGGCGGTATACGATGGACAACAACGCCACAGGGGTAGGGAGAACGATGTCAACAGCGGTAGAAAAGCTCTTCACCGGCAGGCCGGTGTTGTGCGATGGCGCCATGGGCACCATGCTCTATAGCTGCGGCGTGTTCATCAACCGCTGCTATGACGAGCTGAACGTGACCCAGCCGGAGACGGTGCGCTCGGTGCACGAGCAGTACCTGCTGGCCGGGGCGGAGGTCCTGGAGACCAATACGTTCGGCGCCAACAGCTTCCGGCTGGAGCACTTCGGGCTGCGCGACAAGGTGCGCGAGTTCAACCTGGCCGGGGTGGCGCTGGCGCGGCAGTGCGTGGCCGCGAACTTTGAGAAGCATGCCACCGAGGCGTTCGTGGCCGGAGCCGTGGGTTCGCTCGGCGTACAGCTGGAGCCGAAGGGCACGGTGAGCCTGGAGGCGGCGCGCGAGGCCTTCGCCGAGCAGATCAGCGCTCTGGCCGAGGGCGGGGTCGATCTCCTCGTGCTGGAGACGATGATGTCTCTGGATGAGGCCGAGCAGGCGATCGCCGCGGCGCGCGAGGTTGCACCGCAGCTGAAGGTGGTTGCGCTGGTGACGGTGAACGAAGAGGCGATCTGCCTGGATGGAAGCACGCCGGAGCAGGCTGCGCGGCGGCTGACCGCGGCGGGCGCCGACGCCATCGGATGCAACTGCAGCGTGGGTCCGGCGACGGTTCTTACGGTGATCGAACGCATGCGCCCGGAGACGACGCTTCCGCTGGTGGCTATGCCGAACGCGGGCATGCCGCGCATTGTGGAAGGGCGCAACATCTATCTCACGTCGCCGGAGTACATCGCACGCTTTGCCCGGAAGTTTCTGAAGGCGGGCGCGACGTGGGTGGGAGGCTGCTGCGGCACCACGCCCGCGCACATTCGGGCGATGCGCTCGGAGATCCGCGCGATGCAGGCGCAGGACGAGGGCGAAAGCTCGGCGATGCGGGTTTCGGTCTCAGCGCCGGCAGCGGAGCTGGAGGTGGAACCGAAGCCGCTGGGGGAGCGCAGCGAGGTTGGGCGGCGTATTGCTGCGGGAGAGTTTGTCCACCTGGTGGAGATTGTTCCGCCCAAGGGCTTTGACTGCACGCGCGAGCTCGCCGGGGCGGCCCTGCTGGCCAGCCGCGGTGTGCACGCGATCAATGTGCCGGATTCGCCGCGGGCCAGCGCACGGATGAGCGCGCAGAGCCTGTGCGTGCAGATTCAGCAGAAGATCGGGATCGAGACGGTGCTGCACTATACGTGCCGCGACCGCAATATTCTGAGCATCCAGAGCGATCTGCTGGGCGCCTCGTCGATCGGGCTGAAGAACATCCTGTGCCTGACCGGCGATCCGCCGAAGATGGGCAACTATCCGGATGCGACCGCGGTGTTCGATGTGGATGCGATCGGCCTGGTGAGGATCGTGCGGGGCTTGAATCACGGCCTCGACATCGGGCGGAATCCGGTGGGCGGATCGGCCGGTTTCACGATTTCGGTGGCCGCCAATCCCGGCGTGCCGGACATCGAGCATGAGGTTCGCCGCTTTGCCGCGAAGGTGGAAGCCGGAGCCGAGTTCTGCATTACGCAGCCGGTCTTCGACCAGCGCCTGCTGGAGCAGTTCCTGCGGCGGGTGGAGGCGTTCCGGATCCCGATTGTCGCGGGCATCTGGCCGCTGACCAGCCTGCGCAACGCGGAGTTCATGAAGAACGACCTGCGGGTGTCCATGCCGGATACGATTCTCGCGCGCATGGCGGCGGCTCCGAATAAGCAGAGCGCCCAGGCCGAAGGTCTCGCCATTGCGCAGGAGATGCTGGCGGAGGTGAAGGGCGCGGTGCAGGGCGTGCAGGTAAGCGCGCCGTTCGCGAACTTTGCCGCGGCGGCCGAGGTGCTCGGGCTGCGCGAGGAGGCGACTCTCGGTGCCTAGCTTCGAGGAACAGCTCGCGGAACTGGAGAAGCTGGTGGATCAGCTGGAGCGCGGCGACCTGACGCTGGACCAGAGCGTCAGCCTGTTCGAGCGGGGCGTCCACCTTTCGAACGCCTGCAAGGCGCAGCTTTCGAGCGCAGATAGCCGGATTCAGGTGCTGCTTGATCCTGAGGGCAAAGGTCCCGTGCGGGTGGAGGATCTGGCGATGGCGGTGGAAGAGGGCGAGGACGAGGAAGAGCCCGGCGACTTCGAAGAAGAGGGCTACCCGGAAGACGAGGAGTAGCTGGGCGGGCGTGTTCCGGCACGCTGTGCGTTGTTGAGACGGTCCCGTTCTTCGCTTCAGAGCCGGCGGGATTGTTGCCGGCTAGCGGTCCCGGCTGGTGACGAAGCCCGGCACCCAGAGCAGAGCGCGCTTGTATTCGGTCTCGGGAAGTTCGGCGATGGACTGCCGGGCGGCCTCGGCATAGGCGCAGGCGGTGTCCATGGCATAGGCGAGAGACTCGTGCCGGCGAAGGATCTCGAGGATCTCCGTGCGGCTGACGGTGGCGAAGCGGCGCTCGGCGAGAACGGTGCGAATCGCTTCCCGGTCTTTGCCGGTGCCTCGTTCGAGGGCATGGATGACGGCCAGGGTAGCCTTGCCTTCGCGCAGATCGCTGGCGGCGGGCTTGCCGAGGCGATCCTCGCTGGCGGTGAGGTCGAGGACGTCGTCCACGATCTGGAACGCGAGTCCGAGATTGCGGCCGTACTCGCCCAGGGCCTCCTCGAAGGGCGCCTCTCCGGGCTCATCGACGCCCGGCGCCGCGAGGACCGCGCCAAGCTGCATGGAGACTTTGAAGAGGCAGGCGGTCTTGCGGTAGATCAGGTCGAAGTACTCTTCCTCGTTGATGAGGTGGCCGAGCTTTTCCATCTGCAGCAGCTCGCCTTCGACCATCTGCTGCGTAAGCGAGATGAGCAGGTCGAGGATGCGGAAGTTGCGTTCGGCGAGCGCTGTCTGAAAGGACTGCATGTAGAGCCAGTCGCCCGCAAGCACGCACTTCGAATTTCCCCAGGTGGTGTTGGAGGAGGGGCGGCCGCGGCGGGTATCGGCCTCGTCGATGATGTCGTCGTGAACCAGCGTGGCGGTGTGCAGCATTTCCACCACAGCGCCCATGCGGATGCGCGACTCACTCTCGCAGCCGACGGACTTGGCGGCCAGAAGGAGCATCATGGGGCGGATGCGCTTGCCGCCACCGGCCATCAGGTAGGTGGCGATGTCCGTCACGACGCGCACCGAGGAGGCGGACTGCCGTGCGAATTCCACCTCTACGGCGGCGAGGTCCGAACGCAGGAGATCGAAGACTTCGCCAGCCGTCGCAATGGAAAGCGAACTCACGCTCTCCAAGAGTAGCAGGTGAGGGGCGCTGTTCCGGGAAGCGTTTCGAGCGGGGCGTTTCGCGGAACGCAAGCTAGCTCGAACGGAAGTTCGTGAACTGAAGTTCCACGCCCATATCCTTGGCGCGCAGCATGGCCATGATGTCCTGCAGGGTGTCGCGGTCTTTTGAACTCACGCGCACGGTGTCGCCCTGGATGCTGGCCTGCGCTTTTTTCTTGGAGTCCTTGATGGTGGCTACGATCTTCTTGGCGACATCGGAGGCGATGCCCTGCTTGAGCTTGATCTTCTGGCGGACGCTGGAGCCGGTGGCCGATTCGACCTTTTCGTACTCCAGGTTTTTCAGGGGAACGCCGCGTTTGACGAGCTTCTGCTGCAGGATATCGATCACGGCCTTGAGGGTGTAGTCGTCCTGGCTGGCGAGCTGCACGGTGTCATTGCCCTCGAGGGCCATGGTGGACTTCGAGTTCTTGAGGTCGAATCGCGCGTTTACTTCTTTGCTGGCCTGGTCAATCGCGTTCTTGACCTCCTGCACATCTACCTTGCTGACTACATCGAAACTTTGATCCGCTGCCATTTGTCTTGTCCTCTGCGAAAACTCTAGTATCACGCCGTGTGCACGGAAGGGAACAGGGCGTGGAAGTTGGCGGTCGTTTGCGCGGCGAACTCGACGGCCGAAACACCGCGCATCTCGGCGAGCAGAGCGCCGGTGAGGGCCACATGGGCGGGCTCGTTGCGCGTGCCCCGCAGCGGTCCCGGAGCAAGAAACGGGGCATCTGTCTCCACAAGGATGCGCTCAGCCGGCACACGCCGGGCCACGTCCTGCAGTGCTGCCGACCTGGCGTAGGTCACGTTGCCGGCGAAGGAGAGATAGAACCCGGCGGCCAGCGAGCGCTCCGCCTGTGTCTCGTTGCCGGAGAAGCAGTGCATGATTCCGGGCAGGCCGGTGGGGGTCCAGTGCTGGGCAATGAGGGCCAGGAGGTCCTCCCACGCGTCGGCCGGGCCGAAGCGCTGCTTTGCGGCCGGTGTGGCCAGCTCCGAGGTCCGGCAGTGGATGGTGATGGGCTTACGGAGGGCTGCCGCCACCTCCATCTGAGCTACGAAGGCCCGCTGTTGTGTGGCGACCTCCGGATTTCCCACATGGTAGAAGTCGAGCCCGATCTCGCCGATGGCCAGGCAACGTGGGTCTGAGGCGAGCTCCGCGAGCGTTTTCAGGGCACTCGCGTCGGCGCGGTGAGCTTCCTGCGGATGGATGCCGGCGGTCGCGAAGATCTGCGGGTAGATGTGGGCCAGCTCCAGGGCGCGGTGCATATCGTCCGGGCCCTCTCCGATGCCGATGGCGAGCAGCGTGTCCACTTCCGCGGCGGCGGCCTGGCGGAGGACCTGCGGCAGGTCGTCGTAGGTTTCCAGATGGCAGTGCGAATCGACCCACATAGCCTCTCTAAGATGCGGGAATCCGAGGCTCGCTTCAAGGGGGCAACATGTTGTGTCAGAAGCTCCCCGCTGCCATACAATCTCCCGCAGTACACCTTTAGTAACGTTCTCCGGTTAGCTGCGCACTGCTCCGCACGCACCCGGAAGATGGTCGGGTCCATTGTTCGCAGCTATGTCCAACGTCGGCAGATGGGTGAAGCGGCAGCTGCCGCTTTCACGGCAGGCACGTATCGCGGGGGCGCTCGTTCCGCCAGAGCGCCGCTTCAGGTTTGCGCTGCTTGCGAGCGTTCTGCAGGGCAGGGTCGTGGCGGGGCTTGGAGGCAACGGCCGATTGTCGGAAGCGCTGATGCGCGATCACTGGCTACGAGAGCTCACGTTCCATGGCGGGTTCCCCATCCCCTGGCGCATCCAGGGACGCGACGTGCTGGAGCACTATGCGGCGCTCGGACCCGTTCTTTACTGCTCCACGCACTTGCCGCTGACGGAGGTGCAGCTGCGGGTGCTTTTGGACCTGGGATACGTTCCGGTGCCGCTGGCGGATCCGGGCCGGATGAATGGCGACCGGTACGTTGTTCCGGGCATTGCCGAGCCCATTCCTGCGCTGGCGGTCAATTTCCATGTGCTGGCGCGGATGCGGAGCCTGTTGCGCCAGGGAACGTCCGTGGTCTGCCTTGCCGACAGCGAGTTTGCGGGACCGCTCTCTCCGAAGGCTCTGCGGCTGGCGGGGCGTATGGGGGTGCCCGTGATCTTTTCGTGGGCAGAGCTGGCCGCGGACCATGTCATCGAGGTCACGTTCCGTCCCGCTCCCCATCCGCTTTGCCGGAACGAGCAGGAGATCGCCGAGAACCTCGAGTTCCTGTATGGGATCACGAGCCGCATTCTGGGAACGCTTGGAGTGCCACCGCCGCCCAGGGTTGCGCCGGAAGCGGAAGCGATCCCGGCGTCGCCTTCCCCGGCGGAGGCCCCTTCGGCCCACGGGGAGAGCAGCGAGGTCGCTTGACGCGCGAGATAGAGCGCGGCGTACGATGCAGGGCATGCTTTGTAACCCATGGCTAGCGCTGCTTGCAGGAGCCTCGGCCAGCCAGCCCCCTGATGATGCCAGAGCGGATCTGGTGAGCTCCCGGGTTCTGCACCTGGAGGCAATGCCGGAGCGCCTCAATGCCAACGGCAGCCGAAGCCGAAACCTTTTTCACGGCCAGCTGCCTACGGGCGAAGCCGTGGCGCTGCACGCATCAGAACAGCCTGCGGGCACCGTACCGAACCCGGCACATCGCATCGAGCATACGGAGTTCATCTGCCTGCGCGAGGGCACGGTGGAGTTTCAGCACGGGGGTGTGACGGAACGGGCTTCGGCCGGTGACGTCCTCTTCATTCCCAAAGGCACACTGCATGGTGTGCGCAACGTTGGCTCGGGCCCGGCAGCTTATGTCGTCTTCGCGATCGGCGGAGATGTCCACCACTCGCACTGATGTTTTCTGAAAGGGAGAACCACGCATATGTCCGCATGGAATCGAAGAGATGTCTGCCTCGCTGGAGCGTTTGCCGCACTGGGCAGCCTGATGGCCGAAGCGCAGGCCGAACACCACCCCGCGGCGGAGAACGATTCGCCGGCGCTGAGTCCTGCGGCGATGGCGCAGTCACGCGTATTTCGCTTCAGCCAGATGAAGGTAGAGCAGCATCCGAACGGCGGCTGGGGACGGCCGGTGATGCACGGAACGCTGCCCACGGGCGAGTTCGTCGAGGTGCATGAGACGATGCTGCCGCCCGGCCAGATGCCGCATCCGCCGCACAAACACCGCAACACCGAGTTTGTGATGATCCGTGAGGGCCACGTGGAGTACTGGAACGCGGACGGCAAACACGAGCCGATGGGGCCGGGCGATCTCGTCTATTCGGCGTCGAATGAGATGCACGGCATGAAGAACGTCGGCACCGTGCCGGCGACGTACTTTGTGGTTTCGATCAGCCACGGCCAGTTGTAGACCAGCCTGCGTAGGGTGGCGCGCGTCGGGAGCGCTGGGCTGAGCGGCTTACTTCAGCCGCGAGCCCAGTGCGATCTCCTCGCCGAAGGTGGCGAGCACGGGTTTGCCGCCATCGCCCTCGGAGGCGGCCAGCAGCATGCCGTGAGACTCCAGACCACGCATCTTTCGGGGGGCGAGGTTGGTGATCACGACGATGCGGCGACCGACCAGATCTTCCGGGGTGTACCACTCGGCGATGCCGGACAGGATCTGCCGTTTCTCATAGCCGAGGTCGACCTCCAAGCGCAGCAGCTTGTCGGCCTTGGGGATGCGCTCGGCCACGATCACCTGCGCGACGCGAAGCTCTACCTTGGCGAAGTCGTCGATCGTGATCTGCGGGCTGGATGCAGCGCCGTTACCTGCGCTCTGCGCGGCAGCACCGGCGAAGGGGCCGCTGGCGGGAGCTTCGTGGTGCGCTCCCGGTGTAGAGGGAAGCGCAGGCTTCTCGGCTGAGCTGCCCCCTACCGGCAGAGTTCCGCTGGGTTCGTCGAGCGAGCTTGTGCGGGGAGCCGCGGCGGGATGCGAGGAGGCTGTGGTCACCGGTTCGGCGGGGGTGGGGGTGCTTGCCGAGGCGAGCGTTGATGCGCTGAGAGCGTTGCCGTTTTCGATATCGATCATGATCTGTGCCAGTCCTTTGTCCGCGCGGGGGAAGATCGGAGCGAGGGGACCCAGCTGGGTGCCGGGTTTCAGGCCGCCCCAATGCATCGCAGCCAGCTCGCCGTCGCGGAGGGAGTCTTCGATGTTGCCCAGGCCGAGCTGCGCCCAGACCCGCGTGGTGACCTCAGGGCAGAAGGCGTGGAGGGCGGCGGTGGTCCAGCGCACGGCCTCCGCAGCAAGGTAGAGCACCGTTGCGAGGCGTCCTGCGCGCGCAGGATCCTTGGCGAGCTTCCAGGGTGCATTCGCCGTGATGAAGCCGTCGGTGATCGTGATGAAGGCCGCGATTTCGGTCAGGGTGGTGGTGAAGTCGGTCTCGCTGAGCCGACTGAGGCGCGCAAGGAGAGCGGTGCCTGTGACGCCCAGGACGGAGGCGTCACAGCCGTCAGGTGTGGCGGTGCTTTCTCCGGACTCTTCGAAGAACGGCTTGGGGATCGCGCCGCCGAAGTACTTCTCGATCATGCTGAGCGTGCGGCTGACGAGGTTGCCGTAGCCGTTGGCGAGCTCCGCGTTGTAGCGCGTGAGCATCGCGTCGAAGCTGAAGCTGCCGTCCTGCCCGAACGGAATCTCGCGCAAGAGAAAGTAGCGCAGGACGTCGGCGGCAAAGTGGTCGCGTTCGCGTTTCGTGCTTTCCGGGAACTGCTGGCCGTAGACGTGCTCGCCGAAGGCCTCGAGGATGGTCTCGGTCCGCACGATGTTGCCCTTGGACTTCGACATCTTGGCGTTGTCGAAGAGGAGCCAGCCGTGGGCGGTCACGGCCTTGGGCAGCGGGAGGCCGGCGGCGAGCAGAAATGCGGGCCAGTAGACGCAATGGAAACGGATGATCTCCTTGCCCACAAGGTGCAGATCCGCGGGCCAGAACTTCGCGAATTCCGCGGTTGCTTCCGGCTTCTCGGAACCGTAGCCGATGGCCGTCATGTAGTTCGCGAGGGCATCGAGCCAGACATAGACAACGTGCTTCTGCTTCGCCTGCGAGGCTGCGGGCTCGGGCACGGGGATGCCCCAGGTGAAGCTGGAGCGGGAGATGGAGAGGTCCTTCAGCGCGCCGGGGGCGTAGGGTATGCCCGCCGCGGATCGCTCGACAGGGCCTCCGCTGGCATCGACCCCATTCACATTGCCGCGCAGGAAGCTGAGCACCTCGTTCTTGCGTGTCTCGGGCGTAATCGCGAGTGTGTCGCTCTCGATGAGATCGAGCAGGGGACGTTGGAACTGGCTGAGCTTGAAGAAGAAATTTTCTTCGGTCACCGTCTCGGTGATGCGTCCGCAGTCGGGGCAGGGCGCGCCTACGGGCACGTCGACGAACGCCTCATCGGAGACGCAGTATTGCCCGGTGTAGGACGCGAGCTCGATGAAGCCGCGCTCGTAAAGCAGGTTGAAGAGTTTCTGAACGCCGATCTTGTGGCACTCGTCCGTGGTGCGGATGAAGCGGTCGTAGGTGAGGCCCATGCGGTCCCAGAGAGAGCGGAACTGGGCGGAGACTTCGTCCGCGAACTGCTGGGGAGGAACGCCCGCCGCGGCCGCCGAGCGCTCGATCTTCTGCCCGTGCTCATCGGTTCCGGTGAGAAAGAAGGTGGCCTCGCCGAGCAGGCGATGCCGGCGCGCGAGTACGTCGGCGACGATCGTCGTGTACGCATGTCCGATGTGCGGGCGCGCGTTGACGTAGTAGATCGGAGTCGTGAGATAGAACTTCTTCTGTTCAGCGGGCATCGGGTCTGGAGCCAGTTTACAGGCTGGCGTCCGGCCGCTTCTGCCAGATCTAGGGTGTGCTCAGCGGGATCTCGGCATCGCTGGGCGCGCCGAGCCGCGGCACCAGCAGCTGGAAGAGCCCCAACGAGAGCAGGTAGACGCAGGCGGCGGTGGTGAAGATCAGCGCCGGATGCAGGGAGAGGTTGTGCTTCACCACCCAGGTGAACGCCGCGCCCCCGAGCGAACCGAGGGCGCCTCCGATGCCCACTACGGTCGAAACCGCTGTGGACGGGAACATGTCGGTGGGGGTCGAGAAGAGGTTGGCGGACCAACCCTGGTGAGCGGCCGCGGCGATCGCGATCACCAGGGTGACGGGCCAGGGGTTGACCGGGAAGTGCTGGATCAGCGTGGGCACCAGCACGATCGGGGTGACGCAGATCGCCATAACCAGCATGGCGAACTTGCGTCCGTTGTTGATGCTATGGCCGCGGTTCATGCGCCATCCGGAGAGCCCGCCGCCCGCGATGGAACCGAAGGAGGCGACCATGTAGACCGTGACGAGAAACCAGTACTGCGCGCTGAGATCGAGCCGGTAGTTCCGGTTCAGAATCTGGGGAAGGTAGAAGAGGTAGAACCACCAGACGCCATCGGTGAGGAACTTGCCCTGCGCAAAGGCGTAGGTTCCGCGGTTGGTGAGGATGCGCTTCAATGGCGAGGCGCCGGCCACCACAGGCGCGAGGCGCTGCTGGGTCACCGTCGCGGAACGGCGCAGGCGGTTGTACGGGAAGACAGCCCAGAGCACGAGCCACAGGATGCCCATGGAACCGGTGGCGAGAAAGGCTGCGCGCCAGCCGTAGCGCATGGTCACGAAGGCCACGAGCGGAGGTGCAATCAGCGCAGAAGCGTTGGAGCCGGAGTTGAACAGTCCCGTCGCCAGCCCGCGCTCCTCGGTGGGGAACCATTCGGTGGTGGCTTTGATCGCGGCGGGGAAGTTGCCGGATTCACCGAGGCCGAGGAATACGCGCGCGAGGCAGAAGCCGGCGACCGAGGTGACCATGGAGTGGCTTAGGGAAGACAGCCCCCAGATCAGGATGGCGATGGTGTAGCCGACCTTGGTGCCGAGCTTGTCGATGATGCGTCCGGCGGTCAGCATGCCCAGCCCGTACGCAACCTGGAACCACATCACCACGTCGCCGTAGTGGTTATCGAAGACCGGCTGGTGGAAGCGGTCCTGGGCCGGATTCCAGCCCATGAACGAGACGTTATGCAGCAGGGGCTCGATGAGGGAAAACACCGAGCGGTCCATGTAGTTGACCGTCGTGGCCATGAACAGAAGGAAGCAGACGTACCAGCGCAGACTTGATTTTTCCGGAGCCTCGGTGGTGACCTCGAGCGAGTGATCAAGCGGCGCTGACGACATCGAGTGCTCCGGAGTGGCGCAGGTAGCGCGCGCAGGTCCGCTGGTCCGGCCCAAACGTTGCCCTGAGCATAGCCCTCGGCGGCCGCGGGCTGTCAAGCAGGTTGGCGCGCGCTCTCTGGGGCGGCGGCTTCGGCTGCCCCGGCGATCAGTAAAAGTAGGGGTAGAGGAGGAAGAACAGGATCAGCGTCACGGCCATCAGGTCCATGTAAATGCAGAGCATCACCCCGGCGTGATAGAGGTTCCATCGTCGCTGGATGCAACGCACCGTGTCCGCTGTTCCGACGATGGAGAAGAGCATGGGGAAGATGAGCAACGGGGCCGGCCGGATGCGCGGGAAGTGGGACAACGGGATGGTGAGCGCAAGGCTGCCCAACACCAGCGTGCTGGCTCTCAGGAGAGAGTGTCGCCGCGGGTTGAAGAAAGCCAGGGTCACGGGGTGAGGCGGAGCGGGCGAGGGGTGCTCTGCGCAGGTGTGCGGCCGCTCCTGCGGTCCATGCAGTCTACCCCGGGGGAACAGCGTGTAGCTTCCGGTCTGGCCGGATCGACGCCACGACGGTAGCGCTGGCCGGCCAGCGCGGTTCCTGGGGGAGGCTCAGGCCTTCGCGGCGACGGCTGCGATGGTCTGCTCAAAGGGCGCGCGCAGCACGCCACGTTCGGTGATGATCGCCGCGATGTACCTGGCGGGCGTGACGTCAAAGGCTGGATTCTGGATGGCAACGCCGTCCGGCGTCACCTGCGTTCCGTTGGTGTGCGTTACCTCGCGAGCGTCGCGCTGCTCAATGGGGATACTGGCGCCGGTGAGGGTTTCGCGATCGATGGTGTTGAAGGGCGCGGCGACATAGAAGGGAATGCCGTGCTCTTTGGCCAGGATGGCGACGCTGTAGGTGCCGATCTTGTTGGCGGTGTCCCCGTTGGCGGCGATGCGGTCCGCACCGACGATCACGGCCTTGATGCGGCCCTGGCCCATGAAATAGCCGGCCATGTTGTCGCAGATCAGGGTGGTGGGGATGTTGTCCTTGACGAGCTCCCACGCGGTGAGGCGGGTGCCCTGGTTGAAGGGCCGCGTCTCATCGGCGAAGACATCGATCTTTTTGCCGGCCTCGACGGCGGCGCGGATCACACCGAGCGCCGAGCCGTAGCCGCAGGCTGCCAGCGCGCCGGCGTTGCAGTGGGTGAGCACCGTGCCTTCGGCGGGAAGCAGCTCGGCGCCGAAGCCGCCCAGCTTACGGAGGTTCGCGATGTCCTCGTCGTAGAGTCGACGGGCGAGCGCGACGACCGCGTTCTTGATCTCCGGGATGGGCGTGCTCTTTGCCGCCAGCTGGTTGTAGAGCTCGCGCACCTGGGCGATGCCCCAGAACAGATTGACCGCCGTTGGCCGCGTCTTCGCGAGCGTGTCGCAGATGACCGCGACCTCTGCATCCAGGTCCGGAATCGTCTCCGCGGAGCTACGGTCGATGCCGAGTGCGACCCCCATGGCGGCGGAGACGCCGATGGCCATGGCGCCGCGGACGATCATGTCCTTGATGGCGCGCGCGACCTGGATGTAATCGGTGGCGAGTACGTAGGTCTCTTCGTGGGGAAGCTTTGTCTGGTCCAGAAAATTGACGCCCTCGGGCGTCCACTCAAGCGTAGGAATCATCTCGCTTCCAGTGTATCGAATCGGAAAGCGAGGCTCTGTCGTTTACGCCGTTCCCGGGGGCCTAGTGTGCGAACTTTTCGAGGTGGCGGTAGCCTCCGGTGCTGACGAAGAGCACGGTGAATACGGTCAGGTTGTAGGTGGCGTGCATCAGCGTGGAGCAGGCCACGGAGTGGGTTCGAATGCGCACCAGCGAGAGCACGAGGCTCACGGTGTAGAGAATGCCCAGCGCTCCCCTCGCATGCTCCAGCTGACCTGCATGCAGCAGAGCAAACGGAACGCTGGAGAAGATGGCGGCAAAGATGAGCGCGGGCGAGCTGTGCATGGACGAGCTCTGCCACTTCTGCAGCCCGGCGGGTGTGCGCTCCAGTGCCAGCCAGTCGTAGGCCGTGGCCAGCGCGGGCAGAAGAAAGCCGCGGAAGGCGATCTCTTCGGTGACGGGCGCCAGCAGTACGCCAAACGCGGTCATCAGCCAGGCGCCGGTGGTGGAGCGCAGCAGATCGTCCAGCGAGGAGTGCTTCGGAGCGGAGACGAAGTGGAGGGACATCTGCGCGAGCCCGCTCAGCGCCATGCCGCCCAGCATCATCCAGTACCAGCGGCGCTTCGCGGCGAGAACGTTCCACTGGATGCCGCGCAGAAACGGCCGCTCCCACATGCGGGGAAACAGCACCCAGGATAGGGCCAGCGTAAGGACGTAGGACAGCGCCTGCGCTGCCAGACCGAGCCCCTGGTGGGCCTTCATCGCCTCCTGCGTGCGCACGTGCGCGGCCCCCAGGATCAGGAGAGCGCACACGCTGAGCGTCAGCCAGGCGAGCAGAAAGAACAGCAGCGCGTGTCCCATGTGCGGGATTCGCCGGGCCGGTCCGTGATCGCGGGCCGGGTCGGTATCGTGCTGGATGTCCAGCGCGTCAGGGGTGCTGACTTCAGAGGTGGAGAGAG
>DATLMQ010000129.1:0-2894 GCA_035537215.1 Acidobacteriaceae bacterium | reverse complement strand
CGACTCCAGCGACAGCCCCGGCAGCGGCGCATTCTTGTCCAGCAGATGCGGCCACGGTCCCAGCCGCGTATGCAGGCTCACCACAATCGCCTCCCGCAGCGAATCGATCGGAGGATTCGTCACCTGCGCAAACCTCTGCCGGAAAAACGCATACAGCGGCCGCGGGCTCTTCGCCAGAAACGCCAGCGGCGTGTCGTCGCCCATCGACCACACCGCATCCTTCCCGCTCGCCGCCATCGGCTGCAGGATCATCTTCACGTCTTCCTTCGTGTACCCGAAGCCGCGCTGCAGCGCCGGGAGCTCCGTGCTCACCGGCCCCGAATCCTTCGGCTCCAGCGGCTCGCTCTTGGAAAGCCTCGCGTACTCCTCGCGCGAGTCGAAGACATCCATCATGTCCTCGTTGTGATAGACCTTGCGCTCGGCCATATCCACGCCCAGCATCTCGCCCGGCCCCAGCCTTCCGCTCTCGATCACCGTTCCCGGGTCCAGGTCCACCAGCCCCGCTTCGCTCCCCGCCACCACCAGCCCATCGCTCGTAATCGCGTACCGGCAGGGCCGCAGCCCGTTCCGGTCCAGCGCCGCGCCCACCACAATCCCGTCGCTGAACGCAATCGCCGCCGGCCCGTCCCACGGCTCCGAGCACTCCCGGTGATACTCCAGAAACGGATGCACCCGCTTCGTGATCGCCGGCGGCAGCAGCATCCGCACACTCTCCGCCAGCGTTCGCCCATTCTGCGAGATCAGCTCGATCGTCTCATCGAGCGACGTCGAATCCGTCCCATCCTTGGTCAGCACCGGCTTGCACTCCACCGGCAGCGTCGCGTCCCTCGCCAGCATCCGCGCCCGGTTGCCCCACACCGTATTGATCTCGCCGTTATGTGCCAGCTTCCGCCCCGGCTGCGCCCGATGCCACGCCGGCAGCGTGTTCGTCGCATAGCGCTGGTGGAAGATCGCAAACGGCGTGACATACTCCGCCGCCTGCAGGTCCGGATAAAACTCCGGCAGCAGCCGCCCCAGGCACATCGCCTTGTACACCATCGTCTGCGTCGACAGCGAACACAGATACCCCGTCACCTCGCCGTACTCCACCGCGCGCTCAAACTGCTTGCGCGCCAGGTACAGCCGCCGCTCCATCGGGTCGATCCCCTCATGCTCCGCCGCGTCCCCCACCAGCACCTGCCGCACCTTCGGCATCGTGCTCAGCGCAATCTCGCCCAGCACCTCCGTGCGCACCGGAACGTCGCGCCAGCCCAGCACCTTCAGCTCCTGCGCCCGCAGGCTGCTCTCCAGCACGCCCTCGGCCCTCGTCTCCTCCTGCGGCAGAAACAGCATGCCCACGCCCAGCAGCTCGTCCGCGCCCAGCGACACGCCCGTCCCCGCCAGCAGCAGCGCCCGCGGCACCCCCGTCATCAGGCCCACGCCGTCGCTCGACAAACCGTCCGCCGCCACCGCTCCGCGATGCGCCAGCCGCGCCAGCGCCGTCAGCGCATCGTCCACGATCCCGCGGCTCGCCTTGCCCAGCGCCGAGGCCACAAAGCCCACACCGCACGAGTCCTGGTCAAACCGCGGATCGATCAGGTTCTTCTGCTGCGCCGAGGCCGATTCCATACTGGAAGAAGACATCGCGGCGGCCGCCTTCAAATGAGGCTGGTCTCCGGGCGCGTGGCCGGCAGGCCCGCACCCCTGCCGATCTTGCTGTGGCTGGGTCATAGTTCACTATACGTCCGTCTCTGGTCTAGCGGATAAAAGACAAGCCCGCATCCCCGGAATTCCTGCCCCGGCGCGCCCGTCCCTTGACATTCGCTGTATGTATATTTATACACAAGAAGTGGATTTTTATGCAGATGGCGTGGCGCCCACGGCGTCACGCCTTTCTCTGTCCTGAATCTCCACCCCGAATCGAGGCTGGCTGCATGAAACATCAACGGCACACGGCGATCAAGGACCTCCTCGTGAAGTCCACCGTCACCAACGGCAGAGCCATCGGCAATCAGGATGACCTCCGCCGCATGCTCGCCGGCCGTGGCATCCACGTCACCCAGGCCACCCTCTCCCGCGATATCCGCGAGCTCAAGCTCCTCAAGGGCCCCTCCGGCTACGAGCTCCCCGCCCTCCCCGAGGACGAGGAAGACGAGCTCCCCGACATCGGCGAAGTGCTCGCCAACTTCGGCCTCGAAGTCCGCCAAGCCCAGAACCTCCTCATCGTCCTCACCACCATGGGCGGCGCCCAGCCCGTCGCCGCCAGCCTCGACTACGAGGAGTGGCCCGACGTCGTCGGCACCATCGCCGGCGACAACACCGTCCTCATCATCTGCCCCGACGCCCGCCGCGCCGAAGGCCTGAAGTCCCGTCTCGAGGCCTTCCTTGTCTGACCTCCCTTCCATCCCCCGCGGCCCTCACCCCTCCTCCCGGACCTGGGTCCACACCCCCGTCCGCGTCGCCGTCGCCGGCGTCACCGGCTACGCCGGCGCCGAGCTCGCGCGCCTGCTCCTGCGGCACCCCCGCTTCGCCTCCACACCGCCCCTCTTCCTCGGCCGCATGCTCGACCCCGGCCTCGACACCGGATTAGGTCAGGGCTTCACCCCTGACAAAAAGACCACACCCGAACCCACACCCGGACTAGGTCAGGGCTTTAGCCCTGACAAAACAAGCTCGCCAGAAAAGGGGCTTCAGCCCCGGCCCGAACCCACACCCGGATTAGGTGAGGGCTTTAGCCCTCACACCCCCATCCGGCCCGAGGCGACCCCCCTCACTCAGCTCCACCCCCAACTCTCCGGCCTCCCCCACGCCGACTCCCTCGACGTCCTCCCCTGGGACTGGGACCTCCTCGCCGCCGAGCGCATCGACCTCCTCTTTCTCGCCACACCCCACGAGCAGGCCCGCGCCTGGGCCCC
>DATLMQ010000128.1:0-7349 GCA_035537215.1 Acidobacteriaceae bacterium | reverse complement strand
CACAGCACGGGGATGCTGATTTCGACGCTGATCAATGACATCGAGCGGGTGCAGACGGCGATGTCGACGGTGCTGAGCGATTTTCTGCAGCAGATCTTCACGCTGCTGTTCATGATCGGCGCGGTGGTTGTGGTGGGCGGGCGGATGGCGTGGGTGCTGCTGCTGTTTGTGCCGGTGATTGTGAGCTCGGCGCGGCGGATTGGGCGAGGCGTGCGGCGGACGACGCGGCAGGGGCAGGACAAGCTGGCCGAGATCCAGACGATTGTGCACGAGACGGTGACGGGCAACAGCATCGTGAAGGCGTTTGGGATGGAGCTGTGGGAGATGCGGCGGTTCCGGGGGGCGGCGGACCGGCTGCTGCGGGCGAATATGCGGTCGGTGGCGGTGCAGTCGATCTCATCGCCGCTGATGGATGCGCTGGGGGCGGTGGCGATCGCGCTGCTGCTGTTCTTTGGGCGCGACCGTATTGTGCACGGGGCGTGGACGAGCGGGATGTTTATTACGTTTCTGGCAGCGGTGATTGTGCTGTACGACCCGGTGCGCAAGATGCCGCTGTACTACAACAGCTTTCAGCAGGCGGCGGGGGCGAGCCAGGAGATCTTCCGGTTTCTGGATGCGCAGGACGAGGTGGTGCAACGCAAGGGAGCGGCGGTGCTGAAGGGCTTCGAGCGGGCGATCGAGTTTCGCGATGTGCGGTTTGCGTATGAGCGGGAGGGCGAGGCGCAGGAGGTGCTGCGGGGGGTGTCGCTGCGGGTGAACCGGGGCGAGGTGGTGGCGCTGGTGGGGCCGAGCGGGGCGGGGAAGTCGACGCTGGTGAACCTGCTGCCGCGGTTTTACGACGTGAGCGGAGGAGCGATTCTGCTGGACGGGCAGGATGTGCGGGACCTGACGCTGGTCTCGCTGCGCAAGCAGATTGGAAAGGTGACGCAGGAGACGGTGCTGTTCAACGACACGGTGCGGAACAACATAGCGTACGGGCAGCCGGATGTTCCGATGGCGAAGATTGAGGCGGCGGCGCGGGCGGCGCGGGCGCACGAGTTCATTCTGCGGCTGCCGGAGGGGTACGACACGGAGATAGGGGAGCGGGGGACGCGGCTTTCGGGAGGGGAGCGGCAGCGGCTGGCGATTGCGCGGGCGCTGCTGAAGGATGCGCCGATCCTGGTGCTGGATGAGGCGACCTCGGCGCTGGATACGGAGAACGAGGCCCTGGTGCAGGCGGCGCTGGCGACGCTGATGAGCGAGCGAACGGTGCTGGTGATCGCGCACCGGCTGTCGACGGTGCGGAGGGCGGATCGGATTGCGGTGATGGAGGAGGGGCTGATTACGGAGCTGGGCACGCATGAGGAGCTGATTGCGCGCGGAGGGACGTACAGCCGGCTGTATCAGCTGCAGCTGGGAGGTGAGGACGGGATGGCAGGAGCTGTCGAGGTGGCTGTGGGTGTGGAGGGAACGGCGTAGGGCGGCGGGAAAGCTGAGGGAAACGCGGACCTAACCCGAAGGTGGCGGTGCGGGCGGCGAGAGGAGCGGGTACACTAGCGGCAACACCCTAGAAGAACGCATGGCGGGCATCCTCTTTATCATCTCGGCGCCCAGCGGGTCGGGCAAGTCCACCTTGGTGAGCGAGGTGCGTCGGCTGGTGGAAGGGCTGGAGTTTTCGATCTCGTACACGACGCGGGAGCCGCGGGGGTCGGAGCAGGATGGGGTGGAATATCACTTCATCAGCAAAGACCGGTTTCGGGAGATGGTGGCGGCGGACGAGTTCCTGGAACATGCGGTGGTGTTTGGCGACAACTACTACGGGACGGCGATGTCGGCCCTGGAGCAGGCGCGGGAGCATGCGCACGACCTGCTGCTGGACATCGATGTGCAGGGAGCGCTGCAGGTGATGGAAAAGGTGCCGGATGCGGTGTCGATTTTCATTTTGCCGCCGAGCCCGGAGGTTCTGGAGCTGCGGTTGCGGCATCGCTCGCAGGCGGAAGGCGCGATGAACGAGCCGGAGCTGGAGAAGCGGCTGCGGCAGGCACGGAGCGAGCTCGAGACGATAGAGAGCTACAAGTATGCGCTGGTGAACGACGTGCTGGAGCAGGCGGTGAGCGAGATGCGCGCGATTGTGCTGTGTGAGCGCGACGAGCATTGCAGCGAGGACGTGAAGACGCTGGCCGAGGCCTGCCGTACGGCCCGGCAACCGAAGCGGCTGGAGACGGCGCTGAGCAGTTTCGGCGTGTCGCTGGCGCGAGTTTGAGATTGTTGTGAGTCCGGATCCATTGGGTTTGCGGCAGTGCAGAAGATGAAGTAGATCGGGAGGAACACGATGTCCGAGGATCGTCCGCTGGTGCACAACAAGTACAGCCTGGTGAGGGGAGCGGCACGGCGTGCGCGTCAGCTGCAGTCCGGGGCTCCGCCGCTGGGCAATTCCACGTCGATGAAGGCCTGCAGGGTGGCGCAGGATGAGATCCGGGGAGGGCAGGTGGGCTACAGCCTGGTGGAGAAGAAGGCGGAGCCGCCGGAAGCCGATGAGCCGACGACGGAGGCGTAACTCCGGGTAGCATTGAGTCTGGATGAGCGTTTCCCCTGAAGAACAGCTGCGCGCGTACGTGGAGTATTTCCGCGACCTGGGCGTGTATGAGCTCTACCGCCGCGAGTCGCCGGAATGGGCGATGCCGGAGCGGTGGCACGCGCGGGCGGCGGCGGTTGCTGCGAAGCCGGAGCCGGCGGGTCGCGTGCCAGCGGCTGCGGCTGCTTCCCCGGTAGGGGCGACACCGCCACGATCTGCTCCTGCTGCAGCTGCACGATCAACATCTGCTCCTACGGCTGGGACGCCGCGCTCGAGTGCGCCGGCGCCGGCTGAGTATTTTTCGATGGAGCTTCCCGAGGAGCTCGCTGCCCCGATGCCCAAACCGGTTTCGTTCGATGCGCTGGCGCCCTTGCCGGCGGAGGTGGTTCCCCCAGCGGAGCGTGCTGCGGCGCTGACGGCGGTGCAGGCGGAGATAGGGGACTGCACACGGTGTCCGCTGGCGTATGCGGGGCGGCACAAGATCGTGTTTGCGGACGGGAATCCGAATGCGCGGCTGATGTTTGTGGGCGAGGGACCGGGGGCCGATGAGGATGAGCAGGGGCTGCCGTTTGTAGGCAAGGCCGGGCAGCTGCTGAACAACATGATTGGGGCGATGGGGCTGAAGCGCGAGGACGTGTACATCGCGAATGTGGTGAAGTGCCGGCCGCCGGCGAACCGGACGCCGGAGTTCGCGGAGGCGAGTACGTGCTCGCCGTTTCTGCTGCGGCAGATCGACATTGTGCGGCCGCAGGTGGTGGTGGCGCTGGGCTCGACGGCGGCGACGTACCTGCTGGGAGTGCGGCAGTCGTTGAGCTCGCTGCGCGGGCGGTGGCATGCGACGCGCGGGGCGAAGCTGGCGGTGACGTACCATCCGGCGTTTCTGCTGCGGGATCCGCGGCAGAAGGGCGAGGCGTGGAAGGACCTGCAGATGGTGATGGCGGAGCTGGGTTTGAAGCCAGCTCCGCGGGCCACGAGCTGAGGGGATGGGCTAGAAGCCGCTGTCGTCGTCGGAGCCGAAGCCGCCGTCGTCGAAGCCGCCGCCGGTGTCGTCGAGGCCGCTGTCGCTGCCGGCATCGTCGCCGAAGCCGGCGCCGGTGTCGTCGTTGAAGCCGGAGTCGTCGCTCTGGGAGGACAGGCCGTCGCTGCCGGTATCGGCGAAGCCGCGGGCGGAGCTGTCCTCGCCGAGGCCCTGACGGCTGGCGTCGCCTGAGGGGTTGTAGAAGCTGGAGTCGGAGTCCAGGGCACCGTGATGCTCGCCGCCGGCGCCGGGGTCGTCGTAGTAGTTGTTGACGATGGTTTCGTGGCCGCCGCCGCCTCCTCCGAAGCCGTGGAAGAGCGACTCGACGCCCTCGAAGACCATGGCGCCTGCGGCGACGCCGGCGGCGGTCTGCAGGGCTCCGCGGAGGAAGCCGCCGCCGCCGCCGAAGCCCATGGGCTGGCCGTACCCGGGGGCATACCCGCCACCGTAGGCGGGGGAGGCATAGGCCGGGGGCGGAGGGTAGCCGGGGGCGTTGACGGGCTGATACTGGGCCCCCGACCCGGGGAAGGACTGGGTGGGGGCCCCGCCCTGCGGGGCGCTGGAGCCGCTGCCGAAGATCTTGCTGAGGAAGCTGCTGCCACTGCCACTGCCGGACTGCGGGGCGTGCTGGCGGGCTTCGTCGAGGGCGGACTGGAGCTCCTGGATGCGCTGCTGTGCCTGGTTGAGGCCGTACTCCTGGACGAGGACGGTCTGGGCGAGGACATAGATGGCATCGGGGTAGCCGGCCAGGCCCTGCTGCAGGTGCTGTTCTGCGTCGACGTCCTTGTCGGTGACCTGGGTGCTGCGTATGCGCTGGATCAGGCCATCGATCATCTGCTGTTCTTGCGGTGTCATCTGTGCGCCTCTCTCGGGAGCCGGGATGCGGCTCCGTCCCACATGTATACGATGCAGAGAGGCGGGGAGTTCGACGTGGGGCGGGAGGATGGTGTGCTTGGAGTGGGGACGGAGTCCTGCTAGACTGAACAACGTTGCAGATCGGGCGCCGCGGTGCGCCGGAGCTGCCGGTGTGGGGCTGTAGCTCAGCTGGGAGAGCGCCTCGTTCGCAACGAGGAGGTCAGCGGTTCGATCCCGCTCAGCTCCACCAATACTTCAGGCAGTTAGCTTGCAGTCTGGGAACACGAAAGGGCGTCGAAGCCGCGTGGGAACAGAATAGGAACAATAGGGCGGCTTAGGCCGCCTCTTCTTGTTTAGAAAGCAGTGAAGCGACCCTGCTGGATGCTTCTCGTTTTTCGTTTCCGACGGTCTGAGCTACGTCGCCAGTGTCATCTCGGGCGTGGCATGCCGCATCAGCTCTGTGCTCACGCGCGGGCTCGCTCCTTTTGTCGACCTTTGCTCGCTTGATCGCCGGCGCAACGTTTCGCTTGCACAAGGTTCCAGGCCATAGAGACTGCTTCCCAAAGTGAAAATCGGAAGCAAACCGGTCAGAAAGTTTTCCGGTGCGGGATGAACGGTTGCTCCCCTCAGTTTGCTCCAGGTATTTGAAATCCGGCTCAGCTGCAGACCGCGTGCCGCTGATGAGGCGAGCCGCGGCGAAGGCGGCTGAGGAGGGGACACTTCCTCTTTGAGCCTGCCACCCCTTCGACTGATTTCCCAGGCTCTGGCGGTGCAGCTAGGCTTGCAGGATGGGAGGACTGGACGCTGCAAGCTAGCTGCGTCATGGAATCTGGGACCACATCGAGTGCATCAGAACAGGATTTTGGCGCTGAACTGCAAAAGGCGCGAAGTGTTCAAGGTGGCCCCTACTTGGCCACCGGAGCCAGTGTCGACGGTGGTTGTCGGCGCCGCAAAGCTGGGGTGATTCAAGAGATTGAAGGCTTCTGCGCGCAGTTCCAGTGACCGAGTCTCCCGGAAACGAATGTCCTTCAGCAGGTTCATATCGACTTCTACGAGATTGCCGGCGCGCAGCACATTTCGGCCACCGTTGCCGTAGGTGTAGCGGGTGGGAGCTGCGAATGAGGGCGAGGCGCCCGGTGCTACCGCCGCGCACGTCGAGTTAGCGGACACATAGAACCAGCATCCAGGGTTTCCGATCACTTTGGGTTTGCCGATCCGTTGCGGCCACTGGTTCCCAACACCCGTATTCGCAACGTCCGTGCTGAGGGTGGGCGTAAACGGCGCCCCGTTTCTTGCCGTGATCACGCCGGCAACTGTGTACCCACCCAGCAGCGCCTTGCCGAGCCTACTGTCATGCACGAAGTGCCGTTTGCCGCCGAAGGGCAGAGCGTAGTTGAAGCTTCCGGTGAAATCCTGAGGGAAGTCATAGTCGCACGGAGCGTATGCGTAGCTTTGGTATGCGGAGGTAAACCCGGTGGCATTGTCCAGGCAGCGGGAGTAAGTGTAGGAGCCAAGCAGGGTCAACCCGTCAAACTGGCGGGTTTCCAACTTCGCCTGCAACGCGTTGTAGTTCGCATACCCGCTAAAGGTGTTGAATAGAACCTGCCCCCACTGAGGATAGGGTCGTCTTGCCTGCACGGCTCCAGCCCCAGGTGCAGGATCATTGATGCTCGGCAGTTTCTGCAGATGCGTGGTCTTGGTACCGATATACGTGACGTCCAAGGAAACCGCAGGCCCAAACTGATGTTGCACTGCAGTGGTCCATTGTTGGACATACTGATTGCGAGACGAGATCTCGTTTGCCTGCACGTTGGGGGTAGCGCAGGTGTTCGCACGGAAGCCAAACGCACAAGGCGCGCCAGGATTCGGATTGGGTGAGACGTTAGGTTGTCCCTGGAAGTAGTCGGCCCAGTTGCGTGTAGGACGGGCAGGAGCGCGGTCGTTCAGGACCGTGGTGGACGCGATAAATGGCACGGTCGCTACTTCGTTGTTGATTGAACCGAGGTCCGTGAAGAGTTGATAGATGCCATATCCGCCACGCAACACGGTGTTCTTATCTACCGAATAGGCAAAGCCGAATCGGGGTACAAAATCCCACTCCGCAGGCTCGATTGAGTTCGGTAGGTGCAACTGGTTGGTGTAAACAATGCGATCGCTGAAGAGTGGCAAAAGGACAGGGGTAAGCGGCTGAGCGTGCGGGTTGACGTTCGAGGGAAGTACTAGCTGACCGGTGGCCGTGTTGAAAGCTGTCTTCTGGCCATTGATGCCTTCGTAGAACGTGTTCCTCTCAACGCGGAACCCGTAGTTCAATGTGAGCTTCTGACTCAGGCGATAGCTGTCCTGCGCGAAGACATCGAAGTAGTAGCCAACATCGCCGTTTAGCTGCTTATAGTAGTCGCGTGTGACGGTATCCGGATAACCGAGGAGCATGTCCGCGAAGGCATTTCCTGAATACATTCCCGTGAAGCTGAACACGCCCACAGCGTTTGCGCCGTTGAAGAAGCTCGCGCGTTCATGCATGAGGTCTGCACCGAACATCATGCTATGTCCGCCGTGCGTCCAGGATGTATCTGTGGCGTATTGAAAATTCCGATGCTGGTTCGACTTAGGCCGCTGGTCGGAAGGTGAACCGCTATATCCGGTATACCCGCTGAGTGTGATCTGGGGAAAGCCGTACACGGGGGTCGTGTCATTGAAGCCTTGAATGCCGGCTGCAGCGTCGATGTTTTGCCCTTGAAATACGCCACCGAAGAGAAAGATGCTGCGGTAATACGAGACTCGGGCCTCAGAAATCCACCGTGGATTCCAACTGTGGATCAGCGTTGACGTGGCACTTTGCCCGCGGCTGTAGAGCCCGAAAGCTCCAAGCGTCGCAAAGGGATTCGGGTCCTGTTCGTCGTTGTTGATGATGGAATAGCGCCC
>DATLMQ010000127.1:0-6899 GCA_035537215.1 Acidobacteriaceae bacterium | reverse complement strand
TTGCAGGGAAGGGCGCGGGAAAGCTGCCATTCTCTCCATTCTACCGGAGCCGCGGCTTTCTTAGCGGCCGTGTGATGGATCCGCCGAGTTCGCTACGTCCATGTCCAGGAAGACCTGCGGAAACCCGGGTGCGTAACAGTTCCCGTCCGCGGCGTATGTCGCCGCGCAGCTCCGGGTGATCTCCGGCCGTCTGGGCGACTGCGCGTACTGCCACACGGTCAGGTCTGGCTCTCCTGCAGCGCTCAGAGGCTTGGCCTGCAGCGTGCACCCCGGTGCCGGCGGACACGCGTCCTGCGCATCGAAGATCGCCACCTCGTGCAGGCCACCCGTCTTCACCCGCGCCCGGATGTCCTCCACTGTGTCGATCCATTCCCCGGGACCGTCCTGCACCCGCTGACCGCTCGCATACACCCCCGGCCGGAATTCTGACGCCGCGACCGCTTCGGTCCAGCCGAGTAGGTAGGCTGCCTGCTCCTCCAGCAGACGCCCTCCTTCTTCCTGATCCAGAAACAGAATGGTGTGCGAGGGAAAGCCTTCACGCTTCGCCGTAGCGACCGCCGCTGCAGCATCCTTGCGCGCGAGAGCCGCAGGCGCTGTCCCGCCCTTCTGCGCCTTCAGGATCTCCGCATCCAGCCGCCCGTTCGCCAGCACCAGGAAGCCCCAGCCCTGACTGAGGAGCACGGCCCGCTTGCCCCTCCAGTTGTTGGCCTGTTCGCCTGGAGGATTGGTCAGCCAGTATCCCGTGAAGGCAAATACTTTGCGCATGGCGTTCATCGTGTCATCGCCGGGATAGTCGTTGCGATCGAAACCCAGCGCCTCGCCTGATGGAGGATTCGCGGACGCAGCGGCGGGCCTGGTCTGCTCACCTGCGGAAGAAGGTTTAGGCTCTGCGGCCGGCATCTGACCCGAGCCCCTGCAACCTGCGCAGCTCAAGGCCGCTGTGGCAAGGGCTATCATCCCGACGCGGCCGAGAACTTGCATGCTCACCTCCCTCGCCAGCTTACATCTGCCCTGCGGCTTACAATCGCGGTGATCCCCACAGCTCCAGAACCTCACAACACGCACCACGAAGGAATCGACCAATGTCCAGTCACACCGATCCGCGGTATCCCATCGGCGACTTCTCTCCGTTGGAGACTATCGCGCCTGAAGATCGTAACTACGCGATCCTCACGATCGCCGAAATGCCGGAGCTGCTCCACGAAGCTGTGCGCTCGCTGGACGAGGACCAGCGCAACACTCCCTATCGCGCGGGCGGCTGGACCGTGCGCCAGGTTGTGCATCATCTCGCCGACTCTCACATGACGGCGTTCCATCGCTTCCGCCGCGCATTGACCGAGGATGTCCCCACAGTTCCGGGCTATGACGAGGCGGCCTTTGCCCTTCTGCCGGACGGAGCGGCGCCGCTGGAATGGTCGTTGCAGATCGTTGAAGGCCTGCATGCTCGGTGGGTGATGATGCTGCAGGCCATGACCGAGGAGCAGTGGACGCGCACCTGGAAGCACTCGGAACGGGGGACCCAGCGGCTCGATTCCGTACTCATGCTCTATGCATGGCACTCGCGGCACCACGTAGCGCACATCACACATCTGCGTGCACAGCAAGGTTGGTGACCCTATGACCGTGCGTCTCGCAGCCACGCAGGACGATATCGCGCGCGACTTCCCGGTCATGCAAGAGCTGCGCTCCAATATGACCAGGGCGCAGGTATTCCTCGCCCGTGTGTCGCTCTCCAGCAGGCCGAAGGCTACGAACTGGCGATGCTGGAGCACGACAGCGCGATCAAAGGCGTCGCCGGCTTCCGCATCCACTACGTCCTGTCGAGCGGCCTCACGTTCTACGTCGATGACCTGGTCACTACCGAAAGCGCATGGTCCCAAGGCTATGGCAGCCATGCTTTGGGTTCCTCATCGCACTTGCAGTGATCGCGGGTGTGACACCTTCTCGCTGGACTCCGGGACCCGTCGCCCGGAAGCGCACGCCTTCTGCTTCCGCGAGCGCATGCGCATCTCCAGCTTCCACTTCGTGCTACCTCTGCGGTAGTGGCAGCTCGTTTGCGCGGTGGTACGCTCCGTCCATGCCGCCGCCCCGAGCTTCCCTTGCGGACCCCGCAGCACCCCCGCAGACCCCGGAGGAGATCAGCGCCGCGATCGAAACTTTTCTTGCGGACAATCCGGAGGCCGGCGTCCTTGAAGACGGCAAGCTTCTCTTTGACCTGCGTTCGGCCAAGTACGCGGTTCGCACAGAGTTCGGCCGCTGCTCCCTCCATCTCTGGGACGAGCAGCGCAATGTAGTGCGCAGCATTGTCGCGGTCACCCCCCGTCCCAGTTCCTTGCGCCTCGCTACCCGTCGCCTCGGGCATGCACAACCCAGGCTGCTTGAAATTGCCAGCACGCCTCAGCGCCGCACCCCCTCAAGTCGCGAAACCGTTCGCCTCCGTTACCTTCGCCTTCTGGAGCGGGTGCTGGCTCGAAACTTCCCTGATACTCGTCTCAACGGATTCCGTTCGGCCATGGACCTTGAGCGCAGCTTCGGTCCTGCCTATGCACGGGGGTCCTTGCTGCGCGGCTCGCAGGCGTGGGCGGTCATCGGCACAGGAGAGACCGAAAGCCAGGCCGCGGTTGAAGGCATCCTCACACTCGGAATTTTGTGGTTGCATCACTGCCGCGAGCAGGCTGGTGGCCGGCGTCTCTACCAGGGGCTCAAGGTCGTACTTCCGCGCGGCGCAGCGGCCCTCACTCTCTCGCGCATGGCTTGGCTTCGTCCCGAGGCCGCGCTCTGGGAGCTTTATGAACTGCACGAGCCCACCGAAGAGATCACCCCGTGCGATCTGGCCGACCGCGGCAATCTGCGCACGCGTCTCATCCATCACCCCGACGAGCACGCGGCCCGCGAGCGCTTCGCCCGCGCTGTCGAGCAGGTGATGTCCCTTGTTCCACCCCTCGAGCATCGCCGCGTCGAACACCGCCTGCGCTCCACCGCAGAGTTAGCCTTCCTCCTTAACGGCCTCGAGTTCGCCCGTGCCCGCATCAGTCTCGCCCCGGGAAGCTTCTCCCATACGCTTGAGATCACCGTCGGTGCGGGCGCCGCTGAAACGCCACTCACCCCAGACACACACGCCGCCCTCTCCGAGCGGGTCGCGGAGCTCTTCGCACGCCGGCGAGCCTCCGTCCCCGATGCTCATGAGCTCCGCGGCCTGCGCGCACCGGCCCGCCGAATCGGCACTCCATCCGCTAGTCCGGCGCACTCACGTGTGCTCCGCCCCGGCTCACGCCGGCACCAGATCACCGAAAATTCGGCACAGGATCCCCTCTATCGTGCTGTTCCCGAGCGCTGGCTGGAATCCGTGCTCCGGCTCGATCTCGCGCCCCTTACGCGTGGCCTCGCCCCCGAACCGACCCAGGGGCATCGCCGCTTCGAACAGTTCGCCAATGATCCGGATCCGGATACCCGTGGCAACCGGCTCGATCTCGACTCCTGGTCCCTCCCTGGGCAGCCCCCGCCCGATCAGCGACACTCCCGTGTTTTGCCCCGCCTCGACCCCCATCATGTCTATACGCAAGTTCCTGCGATCGCCGGCGCCAGCGACCGCGGTTTGCTGGATCTTCTCGGGGTTACCGCCGACGGCCGGCTCGCCGTGATCGAACTCAAGGCGGACGACGATTTGCACTTCGCGCTGCAGGGTCTGGACTACTGGATACGGGTTCGCGATCACCACCTGCAGTCTCCCGACCCGGGCACCGGCCTAGGCGAGTTCCAGCGCCACGGCTATTTCCGCGGTCTGGAGCTGTCGCCTCTGCCGCCGCGCCTTTACCTCGTCGCGCCCGCGCTGCACATCCATCCCGCAACTGAGACGGTTCTCCGTTATCTCTCGCCTGGAGTCGAGTGGTCGCTGCTGGCGCTCGATGAGCGCTGGCGATCGCAGGTTCGCGTTCTTTGGCGCAAGAGCCACAACGGCTGATCGCGCTGGGGCGCAATGAGGCTTCGCCCTGTCCAAAGCGTGATACGTTCTCCCTGAGTCCTGCGCCCGCTCTCTCGCATCGAACGCAGGCAAGAGGGAGAGCTATGGCAACAGGGGCAGATACCGCAAGCACCTTCCGCCTGGGCGGCGACCTTGAGATTCACCGGCTCGGTTTCGGCGCTATGCGCATCACCGGCGAAGGCATCTGGGGAGAGCCCAAGGACCCGGAGCAGTCCAAACGAGTTCTCCAGCGTGCAGTCGAACTCGGTGTGGACTTCATCGATACGGCAGACTCCTACGGCCCCGCCGTCAGCGAGGTCCTTATCGGCCAAGCGCTCGCTCCGTATAAGGCCGGAGTCGTTGTCGCCACCAAGGGTGGGCTCACTCGCCAGGGACCGAATCGCTGGCTTCCCGTTGGTCGTCCCGAGTACCTGACCCAGCAGGTGGAACTGAGTCTTCGCTTCCTCAAGCTGGAGCGTCTGGACCTCTGGCAACTCCATCGCATCGACCCGAAGGTGCCGGTTGAGGAGTCCCTTGGTGCCGTCAGAAAGCTGCAAACCCAGGGCAAGATCCGCCACATCGGTCTCAGCGAAGTCTCCGTCGGGGAAATCGAGCAGGCTCGCAAAGTGGTTGAAGTCGTGAGCGTGCAGAACGAGTACAACATCACCAACCGGAAGAGCGAAGATGTACTGAACTACTGCGAGAAGCACAACATTGGCTTTATACCGTGGTTCCCGGTCGCTGCCGGCAAACTGGCCCAGCCGGGCGGAAAGCTCGATCAGATCGCAAAGCGTCACAACGCCACCGTGGCGCAGCTTTCGCTCGCATGGCTTCTGCACCGCTCGCCGGTTATGCTGCCCATCCCCGGAACGAATTCAATCGCTCATCTTGAGGAAAACCTGAAGGCCTCGGATCTCAAACTCGCCCAAGCGGAGTGGGCCGAGATCGAGACCGCGGTTCAGTAGACCGGGACCTTCAATCCTGGGGAGCCTCTCGCCTGGCAAACACAAGGGAGGTTCCCAGCAGGATCCCACCGGCCGCGATCAGCATACCTACCGCATAGCTTCCGGTCTTCTCCTGCACGAGGCCCAGAAGGGCGGGACCGGCGAAGCCTCCGAGGTTCCCCAGGGCATTGATCGCCGCGATCATTCCCGGAACGTCGGCATCCCGCTGGCGCAGGGTCACATGGCCCCAAAAGGGTGGTGTTCCCGCAAGCGCCCCCCCGGCGCCCAGGCCAAATGCGGCCAGCACGACGTAGTTCGCCAGCAGCCCCGTGCTATGGCGAGTGACTGTGGTGAGCGCATACGCTGCCGCCGAGACCAGCAGCGGCGCCGTCAGGGTCCATCGTTTGAGTGGCCAGTGGTCCGTGACGCGTCCCCAGAGCAGCATCGCCAGCGCGGTGATCGCGTAGACCGCGGCGACCTGCCACCCAATCCACTTAGGCGCGACCCCAAGCCCGCGCAGGATCTTCGGCAGCCAGAAGCTTTGGGCATACAGGCCGAACTGGAGCGTGAAATAGACGGCTGCGAACAGCAGCACGTGCAGGGGAGGCCCTATGCCGAACCGGCTGGGCTTGGTGTCCGGGTTGGACGGCGGAGGTTCGTCGTCGCTCCACGCGCGTGCCAGCCGTGTTCGATCTTCTGGCGAGAGCCAGCGTGCGTCGGCCGGCGAATCCGCCATGAGCCGGGGTAGAACACACCCGATCAGCACCGCGGGCGTTGCCTGCGTCAGCAGCAGCAGCTGCCAGTCGGCGAAACTGCCCATGGCGCCGTGCTGTAGCACCCACGTAGACATCGGCCCCCCCAGGACGCTGGCTAGAGGAATTCCGAAAAGGAAATACGCTGTGAAGCTGCCGCGAATTCGGCGGGGCATCCACAGCGTGAGATAGAGGATCACTCCCGGGAAAAAGCCCGCCTCTGCAACCCCAAGGAGAAACCTCAGTACAAGAAACGCGGCAGGGCTATGGACAAAAGCCATGCTGCCTGAGATCAGTCCCCAGATGATCATCAGGCTCGCAATCATGCGCCGGGCGCCGATGCGCGCCAGCATCAGGTTGCTGGGTACCTGTGCCAGCAGATATCCGAAGAAAAACAGACCGGCGCCGGTGCCGTAGAGAGAATCGCTGAAGTGCAGATCGCGCTGCATGCTGGCTGCCGCAAAACCGATGTTGATGCGGTCCAGATACGCGATCAGGTACAGCAACACCAGCAGCGGCAGAACACGCCAGCCCACCCGTCGAAGCAGCCGGTCGCTAGCGATATCTTCGTCAGTCTTCGCGGCAGCAGCAGCCTGAATATGCATGTGTTTGGGGTAGTCTCAGCCCATCCAGGCCGGTGCTTCATCCAGTTCGGTAGCCGGTTCGGCCGTGGTTACATGGCCGGCTTGGGAAGCACGCGAAGCGAAAAATGCATCCACCCGCTCCATCACCTCGACGCCGCGTTTGGCCTGAAAGATCTCACGGCGCAGAGTGGCTCCTCCCGGAACTCCGTGTGTAAACCAGCTGGCAAACTGCTTCATCTTTCCGATCGCATCGCGTTGTGCGCTCTCGTGGTTGCGTTTGCGGCGTTTCTCCTCGTCAGTTACGGCAGGGGTCTCCGCCACCGGGTGATCGGCGATCTCCTGCAACAGGCGCTCGAAGTAGTCACGGATCATGCGGTAGCGGTCCATCTCGGTCGCCTGATCATACCTTCCGATGCCAGTGGCGCGCCGGGACGCGGTGTACTGAGCTATCTGCCTGAAAATCCACGGATTGGCTGGGGCCGCACGACCAATCATCACAGCATCGCAGCCGGTAGCCTCCACCATGGCGGCGGCATCTTCCGGGGTGCGGATGTCGCCGTTACCGATGACGGGGATGGAAACGGCGTCCTTCACGGCGGCAATCCACTCCCAACGGGCGTTACCGGAGTAGCCCTGTTCGCGGGTGCGGGCGTGCAGG
>DATLMQ010000126.1:0-9452 GCA_035537215.1 Acidobacteriaceae bacterium | reverse complement strand
GGTGAACCTGACCCTCGACTTCTACCGCCGCAACTACATCGAGGGCCTCTTCCTCTCCTCCGGCATCATCCAATCGCCGGACTACACGATGGAGCAGCTCATCCTGGTCGCCCGCACCCTGCGTGAGACCCACCACTTCGGCGGCTACATTCACCTCAAAACCATTGCCGGTTGCGACGAGCGCTTGATCGCGCAGGCCGGTCTCTGGGCAGACCGCCTCAGCGTCAACATCGAGCTTCCCACCCAATCCGACCTCGTCCAGCTGGCACCGGAGAAGAAAACCGCCGTCATCGAGTCCAGCATGGATCAGATCCGGATCCGCAAAGACTCCTCCGACGATGAGCGCAGGTCCATACGCTCCGCCCCAAAGTTCGCGCCTGCCGGCCAGTCCACCCAGATGATCGTAGGCGCCACGCCCTCCACCGACCGCGAGGTCATCGCGCAGGCCTCCCGCCTGTACGCCACCCACAAGCTGCGCCGCATCTACTACACGGGCTTCAGCCCCTATCCCGAAGCCGACGCCCGACTCCCGCTCCAGCCCACGCCCTTGATGCGCGAGCATCGCCTCTACCAGGCCGACTGGCTGATGCGCTTCTACGGCTTTGCCGCCGACGAGATCACCACGCCCGAACGTCCTGTGCTCTCCCTCTCCGAGGATCCCAAGTCCACCTGGGCCAACACCCATCCCGAGTTCTTTCCCGTGGACGTAAACTCCGCTCCTCGCGAAGCCCTGCTCCGGGTGCCCGGCATCGGCTACAAAAACGTGGACCGCATCCTGCGCATCCGCCGCTACCACCGCCTCAGCCTCGAAGATCTTCGCAAGCTCCGCGTCCGCCTGTCTCAGGTGTCCGCCTTCGTCATCGCTGCCGACCACCTGCCCACCGCTCGACCCCCTCTCTCAGCCGCCGCCTTGCCTGCCCCCACCCTCCAGCAGCTGGAACTTTTTACCGCGGTCAGCGCCGTTACCGGCTCTCTTTAGCCCCGGGCCATCTACGATGATGATCGTCGTCTCCGCATGCCCATGAAGCTCCCACGGAAGCCCGCGTCCTCCATCGCCCTGCTCTTTCTCGCAGGCTTGATGCTGGCTCCGCAGATCGTGCGCCTGATCGCCGGTCGCCGCAATGACTGGGGCCAGCGTACGGTGGCCACGGCGCGCCACCCCATGAGGCCCTTCACCGTCACCCAGCTTGATGGCCGCCCCTGGCGTCTGGACGATCACCGCGGACAGGTCGTCCTGCTCAACTTCTGGGCCACGTGGTGCCCTCCCTGCCGCCGTGAACTGCCCGGCCTCGCCGCGCTCCACCGCAGTCACTCCGCGGCCACGCTGGCCATCCTCGGGATCTCTCTCGATCACACCGGTCCCCAGGCCGTCCGCGACTTCGCCACCGAGTTCGGGCTCCCCTTCCCCATCGCCCTCGCCGACTCCGGCTGGCAGCTCGATCAGATTCCGACCGGCATTCCCTCCTCCATCCTCCTCGACCGCCAGGGCCGCGTGGCCAAGACCTACCCCGGCCCGGCATCCGAGGCGGAGTTTCAGGCCGACATCGACGCTCTCCTGCGTGAGCCTCCCATCGCCTCCGCTCCCGCCATTGCCGCCCGATGAAGATCCTCTCCATCCCACCGGACTTCGACGGCTGGCGCACCGAGGCACGCCAGGCCCTCATCGCCGGTTGGTCCCCCGCGCAGCTCGACTTCCAGGACACCACCGTCCCCCACCCTCTCGCCCTCCTTCTCGCACCCGATGAATCTCCAGACGGCCGCCCATTCTCCAGACCACACGTTCCGAAAGCTTTCCTGGACGCTGCGCAGACCGCCTCCGTCCATCGCGACTCGCAGCGCTGGAACCTCCTCTATCGGCTCCTGTACCGCCTGCAGACCGACCGCAACCTTCTCTCCGTCGAAGTTGATAGCGATGTGGCCGCCCTCCATCGTCTGTCCGCTCAGGTCGCTCGCGACCTGCACAAGATGCACGCGTTCGTCCGCTTCCGCAAAGTCGACGAACCCGATCCCGCTGACCCCGCGCAAACCGCCGAGCATTACATCGCCTGGTACCGTCCCGATCACCGCATCCTGCACCTCGCCGCGCCCTTCTTCGCCGAGCGTTTCGCCCCCATGCGCTGGACCATCCTCACCCCGGACGAGTCAGTCACGCACGACCCCGCCACACATCAACTCACCTTCGGCCCCGGCCTCCCCCGCGAGGCTGCCCCCCGGGAGGACGAACTCGAATCCCTCTGGCGCAGCTACTACGGCAGCATCTTCAACCCTGCCCGGCTCAACCCCTGGGCTATGCGCAGCGACATGCCGGTGCGCTACTGGCAAAACCTGCCCGAGATGGCGCTTCTCCCGCATCTGATCCAGACAGCGGAGGCACGCGTCGCATCTATGGTCACCCGGCAAGCCGAAAAACCCACCGCCGCACCTTTCGTTCCAGCCGAGCACAAGCTGCCTGTTCTGTCCGCTGCCCTGCCCTCCTGCAAGGGTTGCGATCTCTTCCTGCACGCCACCCAGGTTGTGCCCGGGGCCGGCTCAGGCCACGCCCGCCTGATGCTTGTGGGCGAGCAGCCCGGCGACAAGGAAGACCTCGAAGGTGCTCCCTTTGTCGGCCCCGCCGGACATCTCCTCCACAAGGCTCTGGAAGAACTCCGTATCAAATCCGCCGACGTTTACCTGACCAACGCCGTCAAGCACTTCAAGTACGTCAAGCGTGGTTCCTTTCGGCTTCACCAGAATCCGCGTACCAGCGAGATCAACGCCTGTCGTCCCTGGCTGCTGGCAGAAATTGACGCCGTGAAGCCACGCGTCATTCTTTGCCTCGGTGCCTCTGCGTCCAAGTCCCTGCTCGGGGGCACGTTCGCCCTTATGAGGGAACGCGGCCAGATCAAGTCGACACCCTATGCCGAGAGGGTGCTCGCCACCATCCATCCCTCCGCCGTGCTTCGTGCCCGCGACCAGCAAGGTCGCGAGCAGCTTTACAACTTCCTCCGCGACGACCTTGCTCTCGCCTACAGCACCGCGACCGGACCCGAAAAGTCCAGGTAATCGCTACAATCAATATCAATGGCTTCCGCAACACACACCCCTCTGAGCACCCGCATCATCTCTCCCGCGCGGAGCCTCCGCGGCTCCCTCATGCTGCCCGGCGACAAATCCATCTCGCACCGCTATGCCATGCTCGCGGGCTTCGCCCAGGGAACCTCGCGCCTCACGAACTTCTCCACCGGAGCCGATCCCCACAGCTCTCTGGCCTGCATGAATGCTCTCGGAGCCAAGGTGCAGCGGCAGGATCGCGTCATCCAGATCACGGGCACCGCCGGAAACCTGCAGGCCACGCCCGCCGATCTCGATTGCGGCAACTCCGGCTCGACCATGCGCATGCTCGCGGGCCTGGTCGCGGCTCAGCAGGGCACCTTCACCTTCGTCGGTGACGAGTCCCTCTCGCAGCGCCCGATGGAGCGCATACGCAAGCCCCTCGAGCAGATGGGCGCGCGCGTCACACTCACTGACGGACATGCTCCGATGACCGTGCACGGCGCTCCGCTCACCGCCATCGACTTCGACGGTCCCATCGCGAGCGCGCAGGTCAAGACCGCCGTTCTGTTCGCCGGCCTCCAGGCCAGCGGCACCACCTCATTCGCTGAAGCCGTCCGCACGCGCGACCACACCGAGCATGCACTCCGCGCCTTCGGTGCAGAGCTGCTGCGGCGCGACGACCGCGTCTATATCGCGGGTGGACAGCAGCTTCATGCCATTGAGGCCACGGTTCCCGGCGACATCTCCTCCGCCGCTTTCTTTCTCTGCGCCGCACTGCTCTTCGAGGACTCCAACCTCGTCCTCGATGCCCTCGGCATGAACCCCACGCGCGCCTCTCTGCTCGACGTCATCACCACGCTTGGCGGCCAGATCAAGGTCCTTGATGTCCAGGAGCAGCATGGCGAAATGCTGGGCACCATCCAGGTGAACAGAAGTCGCTCTCTCAAGGGCATGGATATCTCCGGTGCTCTGTCCGCGCAGTTGATCGATGAGCTTCCCGTACTCGCCGCCATCGCTCCTTACACCACCGAAGGCGTTCGCATCCGCGATGCCCGCGAGCTCCGGGTAAAAGAGTCCGACCGCATCGCGCTCGTGGTCAAGAACCTGCGCGCCATGGGCGCCGAAGTCACCGAGCATGACGACGGGATGGACATCCCCGGCGGCCAGCAGCTCCATGGCGCGGTCATCGATTCCGGCTTCGACCACCGCATCGCCATGGCCTTTTCCATCGCCGCTCTGCGCGCCTCAGGCGACACCGAAATCCAGGGCGCCGAAGCCGCCAACATCAGCTTCCCAGAGTTCTTCGACTGGCTTGACGAGCTCGCGGTTCGGTAGTGCCGAGCCAGCCCCCCATGCCGCAGGCTCCCCTCCGCTCGCGCGCGATCGTCATCACCGAGATCGAGGCCATGGGAGGTGCGGAACGCAGCGTGCTTGCGCTCACCCGCTGGCTCCACGGCCACAACATCCCTTGTCACGTGCTCACGTACGCCGACCACGTCGGCCTGGCGCAGCACGCTGATCACCCGCTCCCGGTCGTCGAGCTTCGCCCCACCATGCGAGCCCGCCACAAGATCGCCTCTCTGCGTCGCTACTTCGCCGCCCGTCCCGAGGCCCCGCACCCGCTGATGTCCGGGTACCAGCCTGCACTCCACGCCACCCTGGCGGGCCTGCACGGATTCCATTGCCTCATGCACGACACGCCAAGCCTCTTCGAAGATCCTGCCCCACCCAGCTTCAAACGCCGGGTGGCTCGCGTGATGTCCGATCGGATCGTCGCCCACGGCCTCCGTAGCGGTGGCCGCACCATCGTCACCAGCGAATACCTCCGCCAGGAATGCCGTCGCGCCTTCCACGTCGAAGCTGATATCGCTCGCATGGGCGGCTTGCGAGGCGCCACCAGCTTCCATCCCCGGCACGTCTCCACCCGGCTCCAGATGCTCAGCGTCTCCCGCATCGAATCCAACAAGCGCATCGATTGGATCCTCCGGGCCCTCTCCGCTTTGGAAGCCGCGCATCCGCCCCTCTCCTCTCGTGTGGACTGGCATCTCGACCTCGTCGGCCGCGGCTCTGCCCTCGATGCCATGCAGGAGATCGCCGCCAGCCTCGGGCTCGCCCACCGTGTTCGGTTCCACGGCTATGTGAGCGACGTCGATCTCGAGCAGCTCTACAACCGCGCTCACCTTTTCCTCATGCCCGCCGTTCAGGGCTATGGAATCCCTGCCATCGAAGCCCTCACCCGAGGCATCCCGATCCTCCTCCATCGCGACTCGGGAGTAAGCGACATTCTGCTGTCCACCCCATGGGCCGTCGTCATCGAAGGCGCGGAAGACGCCATGCTCTCCGGGTTGAACCGCGCTATCCGGAATGCGCTCAGCGGTGCCCAGCTCAACGTCCCGCCTCCTCTTCTCCCCACGGAAGAAGACTGGGCAGAGCGCGTCGTCACACTGTGTCGTTGGCTCTAAACGCGGCCATACCGCCGCACTACATCTTGTAGCGGCCCATCTCGTCGTCGTTCAATCCTTCCAGCCACCGCCGCAGATCCTCTGCGCTGGGATTCGCCGCCCCGCTTGCCGCCTGCCGCGCCTGTTCCAGCACCTGGCGGCTCACAAAGATTGGGCAATCAGCCCGCAGCGCCAAGGCAATAGCGTCGGACGGCCGCGCATCCAGGCCCACCACCTCTCCGGCCTGGTCCATCCAGATCGTGGCATGGAAGGTGTCCTCGCGTAACGCTCCCACCACGACACGCGTCACCCGTGCATTCAGTCCGTGGATAGCATTTCGCAGCAGGTCATGGGTCATCGGGCGCGGCATCGTAGACTTTTCAATCTCAAGCGCAATCGCGTTCGCCTCAAACAGCCCCACCCAGATCGGCAGCACCACCTCGCCTGCCAGATCATTCAGCACCACGATCGGCTGGTGTGTCGTAGGGTCCATCATCAACCCACGGATCCGCACCTCCACCTCAGCATCCCGCCGTGTCGTCTCCGGCTCCGGTTTGAACCCAGGCAGATTCATCGCTCACAGTGTAGCGCCAACCTCGCTCCGCCACACCCCGCGGATACCTAGGTGTAGCGCGACTCTTTACGCCGTCACCCGCGCACTCAAAGCCTGGTGCGCCAGAAGCGCCGCTGACGGTGCGACCGGGACGGAGATCGCCTCACCCACCAGCGAGTTCGGAAACACCTTCGTCACCCGCACCTGGACATAGCTCCCCAGAGCCGGCATACCTTCGCACGTGAAGTTCACGGTCTTGTTCTGCGTAGATCTTCCGATCACCTGGCCCCGCACTGCGTTATGCCCCTCCACCATCACTTCCAGCGTCTGGTCCAGGTGCCGCGCATAGTTCACACGCTGGATCTCCCTCTGGCGCTCATTCAGAATCGCCAGCCGCCGGACCTTCACCTCCTCCGGAATGGAATCCGCCATGTGAACAGCCGGCGTATTCGGACGCGGCGAGTACTTGAAGCCATACACCGCGTCATACCCGACCTCGTCCAGAAGCGTGATCGTCTGCTCGAAGTCGTGATCCGTCTCCCCGGGAAAGCCCACGATCATGTCCGTGGTCAGCGACAGATCCCGGCGCGCATCTTTGGTCCACTGGATACGCTCCAGGTACCACTCTCGCGCGTACTCCCGCTGCATCGCTCGCAGCACATCCGTGGACCCCGATTGCACCGGCAGATGGATGTGGTCGCACAACACCTCGTTCGCGTCCATCGCGTCCACGATGTCCTTGGTGAAGTCCCGGGGGTGCGACGTCGTAAACCGCACGCGCTTGATCCCGTTCACCTCGGCGACCGCCACCAGCAGTTCCGCGAAACTCCGCTTTCCTGAAGGATCGCGGTAACTGTTCACATTCTGCCCAAGCAGCTGAATTTCCGTGAAACCCAGCCCTGCGATCCTCTGTGCCTCCGCCAGTACCGAAGCCGAACTCCGCGACCGTTCCTTGCCGCGTGTGTACGGCACCACACAGTAGGCGCAGAACTTGTCGCATCCCTCAATGATCGTGATGTAGCCCCGATGCGGATTCGACCTGGCCGTGAACTCCGTATCGAAGGTCTCGTCCGTCTGTCGATCGTCCAGCCCCGTCACCCGCGTCTCTCCAGCCTCCATCCGCCGCAGCATGTCCGGCAGATGCCGGTAACTCGCCGACCCGGCCACCATCGACACGTACGGCGCACGCTCAAAGATCTTCTGTCCCTCTTGCTGGGCCACGCATCCCAGCACCGCAAAGCGTTTCCCCTCGCCTTGCATGCGCTTGTACTCGTTCAACCTGTGGAACACCTTCTGCTCCGCCTTATCGCGGATCGAGCATGTGTTGTACAGAATCAGGTCCGCGGCCGCCTCGTCCACCACCTGCGTATATCCCTCGCTCTGCAGCGTGCCCACGACCTTCTCCGAGTCGTGTGCATTCATCTGGCAGCCGAAGGTTTCTAGATAAAACGTCTTCATCACAGATCCAGTATAGAAGTCCCACGAGGTACCATGTTGGGCGTGAGCTTCCCCCTCCAGCAGCCCCTCCTTCCCATGCTCGCCAAGCGCGTCGATGCCATCCCCGCCGACCAGGGCTGGATCTTCGAGCCCAAATGGGACGGCTTCCGCGCCCTGATCTTCCGAGACGGCGACGATCTCCTCATCCAGAGCCGCGACGGCAAGCCACTGGACCGCTACTTCCCTGAGCTCCGGGAGCCTCTCCTCGCGCAGCTCCCCACCCGCTGCGTCCTCGATGGTGAGATCGTCATCGCCGGTCCGAACGGCCTCGACTTCGACGCCCTTAGCCAGCGCATCCATCCTGCCGCCTCTCGGGTCAAGCTCCTCTCCGGCCAGACCCCCGCCTCCGTCGTCTTCTTCGACCTGCTCGCGGAAAGCGAGCAAGACCTCCGCTCAACGCCATTCGCGGATCGACGCAAGGCCCTCGAGCATCTCCTTCGCAATGCCAAACCTCCCATTCACCTCACTCCAGCCACGAGCGACCACACCCGGGCGGAAGACTGGTTCAGCCGATTCGAAGGCGCAGGCCTGGACGGTGTCATGGCCAAACCGCTCCATGGACCCTACGAGTCGGACAAACGCAGCATGCTGAAGATCAAGCACGAGCGCGACTGCGACTGCGTCGTCGGCGGCTTTCGCTGGCACAAGGACGGCCAGGGGAGAGCCGTCGGCTCACTCCTGCTGGGCCTTTACGATACTGGCGGACGCCTCCAGCATGTGGGTACCTGCGCCAGTTTCACCGCCGCCAAGCGAACCGAACTCGTCGAGTTCTTAGCTCCCTTCCGTCAAAACGCCGCCGATCAGCACCCTTGGGCTGCCTGGGGCGGCTCCAACACGGAAGGCTCCCGCATGCCCGGCGCACAAAGCCGCTGGAGCTCCGGCAAGGACCTCAGCTGGGAGCTTCTGCGCCCCGAACTCGTGGTCGAGGTCGCCTATGAGCATATGCAGGGCGATCGGTTCCGCCATCTCGCCCACTTCCGCCGCTGGCGCCCCGACAAGCCCCCCGCACAGTGCACGTACTCCCAGCTCGAAGTCGTGCCCCCGCAGGAGTTGAACGCCATCTTCCCAGAGGGCGCACGCTGACTCAGCTCAGCTGCCCCCGCGCGCCTGCTCCCGCCACGCGCGCGTAGGATCATCGTCCGGATCGGGGGTCTCCTGCGCAGGTCGCAGATCCTCAGGCACGTTTCGCAGGTTGACGCGGATCCTGTACCAGATCGTCGAGCTGCCTCGCATCCGGTCCACCAGCACATCATCCACCGCCAGCAGGGCCGCGGCCTCCGGATGCCGAGCCTTCCACCGCTCCAGCCCCGCCATCGCTTCCTCTTTGTCAGCCGACTGCGCCACAATCAGCAGGGGCATCTTTGAGGAGCGGGTCTTCGGCAGCCCTTTCGTGCGTTCTTTAGCATCCGTCTGAGGCGGCGCTTCCGAATCCTTCGCCGTGTCAGCCATGCCCGGCTCCGCGGCGGCCTTTGCTCGCTTGCGGAACCTTTTTGGCCCGAATCCTTCTCCCAGCTGGTCGGCAAAAGCCTTCTCTGCGCTCGCGTCTTTCTTTGCCCGGGAGGGCGCCACCCGTCTGCCCTCGCCCTCGGCCTTCGCAAAGTGCGGCGGCCACGGCGCGTCACCCAGACCCGCAGCCTCGTCCCGGGCGGCCAGCTCCAACAGACTGTCCAGCGACCCTGCACCCTCGTCCATTGCCGCATGCGGATCGCCAATCCTGGCAAACCGCGCCGGCATCGTCAACACGGTGAAGTCCCCCGGAGCGCACGTCATCACCTCATCCCACTCCAGCGGCGCACTCACACGCGCATCCGGCAGCGGCCTTACCGAGTAAGCCGCCGCGGTCGTCCGGTCCTTCGCATTCTGGTTGTAGTCCAGAAAAACGCCATGGCGCTCTTCCTTCCACCATTTGCTGCTGGCCAGTTCCGGGG
>DATLMQ010000125.1:0-14094 GCA_035537215.1 Acidobacteriaceae bacterium | reverse complement strand
CCGTTGCTCTGATGGGTGAGATAGCCGATGGACGTGATGTCGGAGCTTACGGCTTGGTTGAAGTTGTTGGTAAAGGCCTCGCGGTAGACGTAGGAGCTGAGGTATTCGACGTCGCCGACGGCGCGGGTGGAGGGACTGAAGGTGCGACGGAAGCTGGAGATGACGTCCTGACCGCCCTGATTGACGTAGAGGAGGGTTCCGGAGTCGATGTAGCCGCGGTCCTGGAGGGCGGAGACGTGGGCGGCGAAGAAGTCATCGCCGAGGCCGCGGTAGCGAAAGGTGCCGGACTCGGAGAAGCCGCGCGAGGAGAAGTATTCCAGACCGGCGGTAAGGTCGGCGGAGCGGCCGAGGGCGAGATAGACCTGGTCGCCGATGATGAAGCCCTTGGTATTGGACTGGCTGACGACGGGGATAAGTAGGCCGCTCTGGCGCTGCTCGACGTCCACGGGATGGGTGACGTAGGGGAGGAAGAGCAAGGGAAGGCCGACGAGGTGGAAGGTGGAAGCTTTGGCACGGGCCTTGGTCTCGTCGACGGAGAGGTGTCCCGAGGACAGGAGCCAGTCGGGGTGCGGGAGCAGGCAGGAGGTGACGGTGCCGTCGTAGATTTCGTAGTTGCGACGGCCGGTTTTGATGACGATGCGTCCGGAAAAGAGGAAGGGGTTGGGGCTGACGAGGCCGGGGCGACGCGCCGTGCCGGCCGTAGCGGACGCGACATTAAGGCCTACGGAGCCGTGCACGTCGTAGAAGCGACCGGTACCGGATTTGAGGTTGTAGGTGCCGTGGGAGGCTTCGACAAATTCGTCGTTGTCGCCCCCGGCGAGGCGGAGGTGGCCCTGAGCGTCGATCTCGCCGGTGGACTCGTCATAGCGGACAGTGTCGGCCTGGAGGGTGTGGTCGGCGTAGGTGATGAGGACGTCGCCGGCGAGGAGGAAGACGCTGCCATGCTTGGACTGGGTGTCAGCCTCGAGTGTGACGGAGCGGCGGGGCTGGCCGGGCGGGAGTGGGGTGGCGAGCGGGATGGTCGAGAGGTCAGGAAGAGCGTCCGGCTGCGGGGCGGCCGGTGGAGGCTGGGGTGCGGAGGGCGGCTGCTGCTCAGGGGCGGGGGCCTGGATGGGCGGAGGTGCCATGCTTGACACCTTCTGCGCCAGGAGATGTGCATGTTCTGCCGGAGGCCCGATGATAGATATGAGAATGACGATCAGGCAGGACAGACGCAGGTGCCGGATACGCAGCGGCAGAGGATGCAGACTCCGCGCGGTTCGGTAACACTGTGGAGCGCTGCAGGTCACAAGTTCGAGATTAGCCGATAGGAGCCTCGCCGGTGATGGTGCCCGGAGAAGGTTCAGATCAAATTGCAGGAGCCCATGGCTGTGAGTATGCAGAGCGCGCTGGAGCAGGGCGAAGGGGAGAGGTCGGAAGCTTTGCTGGCGACCGGCACGGAAGGGCCGGCATCGCTGCGTGAGGAAGTGGCGCAGCGGGTGGCCGCTCACCGGAACCGGCGTGCGGGCGCGCAGGCGATGGAGGCCGAGCGAGATGCCGCCATGCGACGCCGGCAGGAGAGCATGGTTCGGGAGAGCCGGCGCGGCGCCGCGCTGGTGCGGGATGCGGTGCGGGCACGGTATGAGACCAGCCCGAGCTATCGCGAGTTTCTGGCCGCGGAGGCCGAACGGGCGCTGCAGCAAGCCCAGGCAGAAGCAGAGGTTGCGACCCGCAACGCGCGCGCTGTAGCTGAGGCTCAACTGCAGCTGCTGGAAGAGCTGGAGCAATGGAACGAGCCACAACCGGGACCGCGCGAGCAGGCAATAGCTGCGTTCAGAGACGAAGCCCGGGGCGAGCTGGCGCATGCGCTGGCGGATCTCGCCATGGGGGCGCAGGAGTTGATTGCGGAGCCGCCGCTGCTGACGGTGGTGGAGCAGCCTGCCCCGGCTGTGTTCGGCGATCTGTTCCCAGAGGAAGCTGCGCCGAAGACGGAGGTCTCCGCGGGTGGGCTGACAGTGAAGCTCTACGAGGACCTGGGCCCGGCCCGGGTGTACGCGGGGGACGAAGCACGGTGGGGTGCAGCCTATGGGGTTCAGCCTGAGGCAACGACCGACGAGCTCGAGGAACTGGAGCAGGAGATTGAGTTCCGGCGGGCCCCGGAGTTCCACAACCACATCCTGGAGACGCTGCCACTGCCCGCGAATCTGATCGAGTTTCCGCGGCAGTTGATTGCACCGAGGAAGGCTCGCCCGCGGCTGGCCGAAGGGCCGCTCCGCGAGGATGCGGCGGCGGAGCCTCAGCTCCGGATCTTCGAGGTCGAAGCTGAGCAGATCTCCACGGAGCCGGCAGGGGCCGCCGAAGAGATGGCCGCCGGTTCACCAGACTGGCAGGGCCTGGTTCTGGAGAGTGCGCCGGCTGTCCACCAGGTGCGCCTCCGGGAGGTGCAGCAGCAGGCCGCAGATCCGGTGGCGATCGCCACGGTGGGACGCAGGCTGATGGCGGCAGTGGTGGATGGCTGCTGCATCGGGACGGCGTGCCTGGGGTTTGCGACGGTGGTGGCTTATCTGTGTGGGGCGGGGTTGCAGGCACTCTCGGCCGGTACGCTGATCGGCTCGGGCGTGGTGGTGTTTCTGGTCGCAGGGCTGCTGTATGAGCTGCTGTTCTTCAGCTTCGCGGGAGCGACGCCAGGGATGCTATACGCGCGGATCGGGCTGTGCACGTTTGCAGACGAGAATCCGTCGCGTAAAGCGATGCGGCGGAGGGTATGGGCGACGATGCTGGCCGCGTGTCCGCTAGGGCTGGGACTGCTTTGGGTGTGGATGGACGATGACAGACTGGGGTGGCACGACCGGATGTCACGGATGTATCAGCGGGCGTACTAATGGCGTGAAGCCGGGCGGCGGGGCGCTTCAGCCGAAGAGTGTGGCGGACTTGCGAGGCATCTCGATGCCGAGGTGCTGGTAGGCGAGGCGGGTGGCGACGCGGCCGCGTGGGGTGCGGTCCAGGAAGCCGATCTGAATGAGGAAGGGCTCGTAGACCTCTTCCAAGGCGTCCTGCTCCTCAGCGAGCGCGGCGGCGAGGGTGTTCAGGCCCACGGGGCCGCCGTCGTACTTCTCGATGATGGTGCGGAGGAGGCGGCGGTCGAGCTCGTCGAAGCCGTGGGCGTCCACCTCAAGGAGCTCAAGCGCACGGATGGCGGTCTCGCGGTCGATGCGGCCGCCGGCGCGGACCTCGGCGAAGTCGCGGACGCGACGAAGGAGGCGATTGGCGATACGGGGGGTGCCGCGGGAGCGGACCGCAATCTCGGCGGCGCCATCCTGGTCGATGGGTACGCCGATGACCTCGGCGGAACGCTCCACGATGAAGCGGAGCTCATCTTCGGTGTAGAACTCAAGCCGCAGCAGGATGCCGAAGCGCGAGCGGAGGGGCGAGGAGAGCAGACCAGGGCGCGTGGTGGCGGCGACAAAGGTGAAGGGCTTGATCTCCAGGGTGTGGGTGCGTGCGCTGGGCCCCTGCCCGATGATGATGTCCATCTGGTAGTCCTCGAGCGCGGTGTAGAGCTTTTCTTCAAGGACGGGCTGGAGCCGGTGGATTTCGTCAAGAAAGAGGACCTGCCGCTCGCGGAGGTTGGTGAGGATGGCGGTGAGGTCGCCCTGGATCTGGAGAGCGGGGCCGCTGGTCTGCTGGTAGCCGACCTCGAGCTCGTTGGCGATGATGGTCGCGAGCGTGGTTTTGCCGAGACCGGGCGGGCCGAAGAGCAGGACGTGGTCGAGGGCCTCGCCGCGGGACTTGGCAGCCTGGAGAGCAATGGAGAGCTGCTCCTTGGCCTTGGACTGGCCGATGAACTCGGCGAGCCGCTTGGGACGGAGCTTGAGCTCGAACTGAGATTCCTCGTCGAGCGGGCCGCCGGAGACAAGGCGGTCGGCTTGCGCGAGCCGGCGCTCACCGCCGTCCAGGGGAGGCTTGGAGCCGCTGAAGGGCTTGCGCGAAGGATTGAAGGGGGCAGCCACTGAGGCGATGGTACGGCGAAGAGGGACGAGAGGCAATGCGGGGTTGGGCGTGCTGGCAGAAAGGGAGGGAGGGGCTTAACGCCGCCGGGCCGCCCCGAAGGACGGCCCTGGGTCAACGTCAGCGAGCCGGGTGGTATCCCCAGGCGAGCCCCGCGTCTCTCCCCCAAGAGACGCGGGTCCTGCCTCGCCCCCCGCATGCCTCAGGCTTGCGCCTGCCGCATCTTGCGCTTGAGAGCCCTAAGACTGCTTGCAGTCTGGTTCCGGTTAGGAGCCAAGCTGTAGGGCTCATGGGGCGGGCGCAAAGCTTGAGGCAGTGCGGGATACCGAACCGTTTGCCGCTCCGAGCGTCCGTGGCACGCGGAGCGTTTGTTTGCTCAACTGCAGAGAGAAATCCTGGGTCCAGGGAGGGCTCGCCCCCTCGTCCTTCGCCAGACTCTCCCGTCTCACTTTCCTGCCCCTTGCCTCTGTCAGAAAGCTAAAGCCGATATGCGAAGTGGTGAAGATTCACTTCGTAATCACGAGAGGCAAGAGTGGTAACTGCAGAAAACCCCGGACGGTGGAACTTCGGTAATGTGGGGAGCTCCGACTCTGCGTTGACGTCGTGACGATACGGCGAGGGAGCGATCTGCGTGGGCTTGTATTCTGAGAGGAGACCATCGAGAAGGACACCCATGCCGCTATACGAGTACGAGTGCAAGGAGTGCGGCCGCCGCACGGAAAAGATCCAGAAGTTTTCTGACCCTGAGCTGACCGTCTGCCCCCACTGCGGGGGCGTGCTCGAGCGGACGCTAACGGCGCCGGCCATTCAGTTCAAAGGCAGCGGGTGGTACAAGGACCTGTACTCGTCGGCCAAGCCGGCCGCGGCGACCGCGGAAGGATCGAAGGCAGGCGGAGGAGGGGATGCAGCGGCGGGAGCGAAGTCTGGCGAGTCGACGGCTCCAGCCGCCGGCGGGTCCGGCACAAGTTCGACGACGGCGGCATCCGCACCTTCGGCTCCGGCGACGGCGGCGGCTCCGACCAAGAGCTGAGCCACGGCATTGATAACGAAGGGGACGTACGTGCGGCAAGAGCACGCGTCCCAGGACGATCTATCCGAACCTTGGCTGCGAGCTGTATTGACTGGGTCGCAACTCCCCCGGATGTCGCAGAGGTTCGTATACACAACATTTGTGAGGCTGCGCTATGATCCATCGCATGAATCTCGAACGCTCGCTCCGTAGAGCACGTCATCAGGTCGAAGACTTCGCCTCGGAGGAGGGCCGGATCTTTATGCGCAATGTTGGACTGGTGTCAGCGGGGATCACCGTGCTGGCGCTGGGGGTGGTGGTGGGACGCGAACTCCGGGCAAGGTACCGGTTTCAGCGGCGTACACCCTACGATATCTACGCGCATGCCGGGGACCGGATGCAGGACATGGAGTTCGGAGTCGGAATCTAGGCTGGCGGGATACGGAAGAAGGAATAACGACGCGAAGCCTGAGTGCTTCGCGTTTCTGTTTGCGATCAGGCTGCAGAGCTGCGGGAGGTCCTGGGAAAGGCCTGCAGGAGGCGAACGAGGTCTTCGACCGTGATGAGCGGCGTGTACATGAGGCCGGGGCTGTATTCGCGATGCAGAGCGGAGCTCAGGTCTCGCAGGGTCTGATCGATCTCGTCGGCATCCAAGCCGAGGTCCCGGTCCAGCGCGTCGCTGGGAAGGATGGGGAACCCTACCATCTGGATCTCCTGGAGATAGCGGTAGGTGGATGAGGTGATCACCGGGTCGAAGCCATACTGCTGCAGGAAGGCGGTAAACCGCTCCTGCGTGACGCCTGCGCGCTTCTTGCGCAAAGATCGGCGGCGGAGCCAGCCGGATAGAAAGAGCAGCAGTATGGCCCCGGCCACGAGGCTCAGCAGCACGGCAACCACCTGAAGATGAGGGCTCAATTTGAGCGGATTCAGGGTCGGCAGCACGGCGGAACGATCCTCCCGGGAACGACAAGTGGACGCCACTGAAGGCGTGAAGAAGCAAAGTTGTCTTTGGGGGTGGTCCCAGTATGCCATGAATGCGCGAATCCGGGCTTTCGGAATCTGCATCGGAAGAAGTACTGTTGCTTATGGCCGCCGCCCTCCCACCGATCCTTGATAGCGCGCCGCCCCCGTCGGTCCTCGACCGAGGGGAGCGGGAGGAGGTGCGCGAGCGGGCGGGGAGTATGGGCCGCGAAGACAGGCTGCGGGATCGGCATGGCCGCGCGATCACGGACCTTCGACTTTCGGTGACGGATCGCTGCAACTACCGCTGCGTGTACTGCCGGACGGGCAATGAGGGCGCGCTGTACAGCGCGCTGCCGGTGGAGGAGTATGCGCGGATCCTGCGGCTGTTTGTTTCGCTGGGGGTCGAGAAGATACGGCTGACGGGGGGCGAGCCGCTGCTGCGCCGGGGGCTGCTGGAGTTGATTCGCGAGGCCGCGCGATTGCGGCCGGCGTTCGCACCCGGGGAGCGGCTGGACATCGCACTGACAACGAACGGCCACCTGCTCGCCCCGATGGCGGCGGACCTGAAAGCGGCCGGGCTGGACCGCGTGACGGTGAGCATGGACGCGGTGGATGAGGCGACGTTTGCGCGGATCACGCGTGTGCCGGGGAGTTTCGCGCGGGTACGGGAGGGCATCCGTGCCGCCCAGAGCACAGGGTTGGGGCCCGTAAAGGTGAATGCGGTGCTTCTGCGGGGGTTCAACGACGACCAGGTGGAGGCCTTCGCGGAGTTTTCACGCAGCGAGGGCGTCATCGTCCGGTTCATCGAGTGGATGCCGCTGGAAGAAGACCGGACGTGGACTCCAGAGGCTGTGGTCCGCATGGACGAGATCGTCGAGAGGCTGAATGCTGTCCGTCCGCTGGTAGCGCTGGGCTCGAACCATGCGTCGGAGACGGCGCGCCGGTTCGGGTTTGAGGATGGGATTGGCGAGGTCGGGATCATTGCTCCGGTGTCTCATCCTTTTTGCGGGCACTGCAGCCGGGTGCGTGTGACTTCCGATGGAAAGGTGCGGACCTGCCTGTTTTCACAGAGCGACCACGACCTGATCGGGCCCATGCGTCGGGGAGCGAGTGATGATGAGCTGCGGGGTCTGATACGGGGCATCGTCGACAGGAAGGAAGCGCGCCATCACATCGGCGAGCCCAATTTTCTGAAGCCCTCGCGGTCCATGGTGCACATCGGCGGATAGCGAGAGACTGTCTCGTTGTGACACGGCACTGGGCCGCTGTTGATAAAACGCCGATGTCTTCGAAGTGGCAACTGTAGAGTTCAACTCGATCAGAGAGCGCGGCAAGCTTTTGAGCTATCCTTGTGTCTCCGGTCCCACCGAATACATGGGAAGAGACGCGATGGACAGGCGTCACGCAGAGACGATGGACAGCAGGCAAATGGACCACCTGCGCGTTTTCCATGAAGTCGCGCGAGCGCTTACCGCGAACCTTGAGCTCGAGCCGCTGCTCCGAGCGATTCTGAGCCAGATGGAAGAGTACTTCGGGCCAGAGCAGTGGTCGTTGCTGATGCTGGATGAAGAGGCCGGCGAGCTGTACTACGCGTTGCACGCGGGGATCAACGCGGACAATATCGCTGACCTGCGCATCAAGCTGGGCGAAGGTATTTCCGGGTACGTTGCTGTTACAGGCAATCCGCTCGTTGTGCCGGATGTGAGCGTGGATCCGGACTGGTCGCGGTTTGCGAGGCAGCACCCTGAGCTGCATCTGCAATCCATTGCGTGTCTTCCGATACGGCATGGGGGGAGGACGTTGGGTGTGCTGCAGCTGCACAACAGCAAGCTGGACCTGCTGCCGGACTCCTCGATTTCGTTTCTTCGGGTGCTGTGTGATTATGCGGCGATCGCGCTTGCCAATGCTCGCTATGTGAAGCTGGTGCAGCACCTTAGCATTACCGATGACTGCACTGGCTTATTCAATGCGCGGTACCTGTATACGAGTCTGGAGAGTGAGATCGCGGCTGAAAGCGACCCCAGAGTGATACCGATTCAACCGCATTTCAGCCTGTTATTTCTCGATTTAGATCGATTTAAGAGCGTTAATGACACACATGGTCACCTGGTCGGGTCGCGGTTGCTGGCCGAGGTGGGTGGGGTGATCAAGCGGGCGATCGGACCCAACCATGCGGGGTTCCGGTATGGGGGCGACGAGTTTGTGGTGCTGATGCGCGGGCTGGACAAGCCGGCAGCTGTGGACTTGGCGAACAGGCTCCAGGATCAGCTGCGGGCGAATGACTTTCTGAGCGGCGAGGGGCTCTCGCTGAAGCTGACGGCGAGCTTCGGGCTGGCGACCTATCCACAGGATGGCGATACCCTGCACTCGATCATCCGCTCGGCGGACACGATGATGTATCACGCCAAGGCGCGGGGACGGGATCAGATTGCAGTGGCGGATGCGAGCCAGCTGGCCGATATGCCGGCTCCGAAGACGTCGCGGCACGCTTGAGCTGTGACTGCTGGTCGTGAGCAACTCTGCGTCGCCCGTGCTGGTGCGGCTGGTAGGTCGGCTTCAGCCTTGATTCGTGAGCTGCGCTTTCCGAGTTGGATTGGGTGCTGGTGGACGCCCAGGGTTCCAGTTTGCCAGCCAGCCCGGTTTGGGTTCAGGTCTATCGTGGGAGGTCAGGGGCGACGACGTTCCAGAGAGGGGACGCGCTTCGGTTCGGGGTGGATCGCTTCTACGTTTTCCGGGGCGTCGGAATGGATGCCGAAGTCCCAGACGGCCAGGTTGACGGCATTCGCGCCGAGGACTTCGATGAGGGCGTATTCGCCGAAATCCAGCGGCTGGACGGGTGTGAGCTTCAGCCAGTGACCGCCGGGCAGCGGATCGGCGCGCGTTTCGATGAGGTCGCGTTGCGGTCGGCCGGATCCGAGCTGGCCGATGCGGAAGCTTTCGATGACGCGGCTGTCGACGCGGACGTCGACACGCTGGATGACATAGAGACTTCCGGGATCGCCGCCGGAGGGTGTGGAGCGTCCGCTGTTCCCGTGGGTGTCGACGGTGAAGGATCCACCGCCTGTGAGCTCGGGGTCATCGCCAGTGTTGAGCCGGACGAAGAAGACGGGATCGGGCACGTGGAGCTGGATGTCGGCGCGGTCACGAGGGATGTCGGCTATGCGGTGAGGGCTTGAGGAGGGGTTGATGGCCCCTTTGGCGACCGCGTGTGCGGTCTCCTTGTTGAGGTCGGAGCCGGACTGGGGGAGCGGAACCAGCTCGGGGGTCCCGCGGAAGGTGTCCATGGCGAGGACGCTGTCTTCTTCAGGGAGGTGCAGATCGGGTGCGACCTCAGGGGTGAGGGCGGCGCGGGCGGCCTCCTGACGGGCGAGCTCCGGGCTGAGGACGGGGGGCTGCTGTGCCCTCTTCTCCGCCGCGCCGGGGGCGTGCGCCTGCTTCCAGGCTTCAGTGGCGGGGAGGTCGACGAGCTCGAGCGGGAGCTCCTCCTCGACCCCGTTGCGTTCGGCACTCCGGTAGCGGACGATCCTGCCGACTACCCTGTAGCTGAGCACGAGCTGGTAGCTGCCGTCCCGGAGGATAAGCCGGGTGCGCGCCGGCGCGGTGTCCACGCGGGTGGTGTCAGGCACATCCATTGGGCGGCGCTGCGAGAGCGCCGCGGGCGCAGCCAGGAACGAGGGGGCGAGCAACAGCACCGCGAGAACCAGAGCCGGAGAAAAACGTGCGCACACCGCGGCGCCGATGAGAGCGGGCAGCGATGGGCGCGGTGCGGTCAAGAAAGCCTCGTGAGCGTGCAACGTGAAAGCCTACCTGACGCTCGGATCTCCGGTTCGGAATGTTGCTCCGGAGAGGAACGCCATCAGAGTGGAGCCTGGCCGAGGTGCTCGCTGAGCCAGCGGCGGAACTTCGGGCCAATGTCGTCACGCTGGAGGGCGAACTCGACGGTGGCCTTGAGGAAGCCCAGCTTGTCGCCGGCGTCGTGACGTTTGCCCTCGTAGGTGAAGCCGTAGACCCTTTCGTGCTGGAGGAGGGCCTTGATGCCGTCGGTGAGCTGGAGTTCGCCGCCGGCGCCGGGCTGGATGTTTTCCAGCATGGAGAAGATGCGCGGGGTGAGGATGTAGCGGCCGATGATGGCGTGCTGGCTGGGAGCCTCTTCGGGCTTCGGCTTCTCGACCATATTGGATACGTCGAGCAGGCGCGGATCGTCGGGATCCTGTGTGCAGTCGAGGCAGCCGTAGGAGGAGATGGCCGCGCCTTCGACCATCTCGGAACCGAGGATGGAGGTTTGGGTCTTCTCGAAGGCTTCGACCATCTGCTTGAGGCAGGGAACCTGCGCGTCGACGATGTCGTCGGGGAGGATGACGGCGAAGGGTTCGTCGCCGACGAGCTCCTTGGCCTGCAGGACGGCGTGGCCGAGGCCGAGAGCTTCGGACTGGCGAGTGTAGCTGATCTTGGCGAGCTTCGAGACGGAGCGGACAAGCTCGAGCAGAGCGGACTTGCCGCGGGCTTCGAGGGCGGTCTCGAGCTCGGAGGACTTGTCGAAATGATCCTCTATGGACGATTTGCCGCGGCTGGTGATGATGATGATCTCGGTGCAGCCGGCGGCGAGAGCCTCCTCCACACCGTACTGGATGAGGGGCTTGTCGACGAGGGGAAGCATTTCCTTGGGAATTGCTTTAGTGGCAGGCAAAAAGCGAGTGCCGAAGCCGGCTGCGGGAAACACAGCCTTGCGGACCTTCATGGAAGCCATGGGTTTATTCCTACTCTCCTGTGTAAAGACGAACGAGGCTAGCTTTTGTCTTCGATGCAGATTCGCGACCCGGAGGGTGCAAAGGGCTCACGCGTCTGCCGCTGCGGGGCAATGAGTTTTAGAGCACGGGCGAATCATCGTGCAACATGGCCTTTCGGATGACTTTGATGGGAGCGAAGCCCTGGCGCATAAGGTCATCGTGGAAGCCCTGCAGCGAGAAGGCGGAGCCCTGCTTCTTCTGAAGGTCGGCGCGGAGCTTGAGGATCTGGAGTTTGCCGAGGGTGTAGTAGAGGAAAAGGGCGTCTGAGGTGCCGCGCTTGGTTTCGAGCTCGGCGACGGGGCGGGGCTGATATCCCTCGGTGACGAAGAAGTCCTGCGCCTGCTCGAGGGTGAGCGGACCGCCGACGCCGGTATGCATACGGATGGCGACGATGAAGCGGGCGTTGCGAAGGAGCGCATCCTGCAGCTGGCCGAGGTGGATGAGTTTGGACTCGTGGTCGTCTTTGGCGCCGACGCCGGGAGCGCCGTAGCCTTCTTCGAGCATCATCTGCTCGCAGTAATGCGCCCAGCCTTCGATGTTGGTGCTGGCGCCGATGAGCTTGCGGATCTTCGACGGAAACTGGGGCATCCAGAGGAACTGCGTGTAGTGACCGGGGTAGGCCTCGTGCACGCTGGTTGAGACGATGGTGCCGACGTTGAAGGAGGCCATGTACTCGGAGGTGCGCTGTGGCGACCAGGAGGGCTCGGGCAGCGTGACATTGAAGTAGGCCTTGGTGGAGTGGGTTTCGAAGGCTCCGGGAGGGTCCATGGAGGCGGTGGTGGTGGCGCGCATGAAGGGCGGCGTCTCTTCGAGCGTGGGTTGGACGTCGCTGGGGATGGTGACGATGTGGTGGGTGCGGATGAAGCCGATTTCGGAGTTGAAGCTGTCGCGGAAGGACTGCAGGAGATGGTCGGGTGCGGGGTGTACGGTGGCGAGTTCCGCCAGCTGCTGCTGCGGAGTTTTGTTGGGGTCGATCTCTTTGGCGATACGGGCGAACTCGGCCTGGTTCTTGTGGAGATCGTCGTAGCCCATCTGGAGGAGGTGGTCGAGCGGGACATCGACCATTTCGTTGTAGGCGAGGGCCTTGCGGAAGGTGTCGCCGCCATAGCGGAAGTCGCCGGCGGAGCGCGGAAGCAAGTCGGACTTCATCCAAGAGGCGTAACTCTTCAGGGCGTCGATGACGGCGGCGTTGGATTTGACGAAGTCGGCTTTCGCCTGCGCGTCGTCGGCATCGGCGAAGGCTTTGGGAACGTCGTTCTGAAAGAAGCTGATGAGGCCGTCGATCTGTTGGAGAGCGATTTCGGTGTAGATGTGGGGTGGGTTCTTGAGGTTCTTGCGAGCTTCGGTGAAGACCTGGGGGATCTGCTTTTCGCGCTCGACGGCGGCGCGGAGGCGGGTGTTCACGGGGGCGTACGGGCGCTCCATGATGGTGAAGATGGAGCTGGTGACGCCGCTGGAGTAGGTGTCAGGGTTCTTCTCCCAGCCACGGATGACTTCGAGCTGAAGGAGGCTGGCGCGGATGGAGTTGAGGAGGATGTCGCGGTCGGCGGCGGGCACGGCGTCGAGGGCCGCGGGATCTATCGCTGCAATCTTCTTCTCCCAGGTGTGGAGGGCGGCAACCTGCTTCTGCACGGCCGACGCGGAGTAATCCTCGAGCTGGACGTCGTACTGGTGGAGGCCGGCGGCGGTGCCGGCGGTGGGCGAGAACTTGAAGTAGACCTGCTCGAAATACTGGTCGGCGAAGGTGTTGAAGGTCTGGCCGGCGCCGTCGGCGGAGATGTGCTGGGCTGAAGCTGTCATCAGGGAAGCGGACGCGAACGCCACGAAGAGCGCGGAGGTGAGTCGCATGTTGTCTTGCAGTCTAAAGGACGTGCGGTGAGCAGTGATGAATGCAAGAGCTAGGGTGTGGCGACGATGGGGAGCTCGATGAAGCTGGATTCTTTGCCGGAGTGATAGATGCGCTCGGTGGCTTTCTTATAGGCCGAGGGCTCGGCGAAGAAGATGTTGGGGACAAAGGTCTGGGGGTTGCGGTCGTAGAGCGGGAACCAGCTGGACTGGACCTGCACCATGATGCGGTGACCGGGCTGGAAGACGTGGTTGGTGGTGGGCAGGGCGAATTTGTAGAGCAGCGATGTGTTGGCGGCGATGGGCTTTGCCTCGGTGAGGGACTCGCGGTAGCGGCCGCGGAAGATGTCCATGGAGATCGGGAGTTGATAGCCGCCGAGCTCGGGCTGGCCGGCGACCTCGTCGGGGTAGACATCGATGAGCTTGACGACCCAATCGGCGTCGGTGCCAGTGGTCGAGGCGATGAGGTTGGCGATGGGTTCGCCGGAGAGGGTGAGGGGCTTGGAGAGAACGTCGCTGGTGTAGGTGAGAACGTCGGGGCGGCCGGAGAACTCGCGCTGGTCGTCGACGAGCCACCGGACCCAGGAGAGGTTGGGGGTGTAGCCGATGGCTTCGCTGGGGCGGCGGCGGTAGGGCACGGGCTTGGCGGGGTCGGAGACGAACTCGTCGAAGGCAGCGGTGGGTGCAGCGGCTGTGCTGGGCTTTTCGAAGGAGAGGCCCGCGCCGGCGCTGAGATAGAGGGGTTGCGGCGTGACGGGGCAGGAGCCTTCGCAGCCTGAGGGCCAGGATTGCAGGCGCTCCCAGCGATTGCTGCCGGTCTGGAAGGCTGTGACCGGCGCGACGTTGCTGGCGGGAGCGTTGTCCTGCAGGTAATGGGCGAGGAACGGCGCGAGGATCTCGGTGCGGAAGTAGAGGCCGGTGTCGCTGTTGAACTTGACCGGGCCGAGGGAGGAGACCTCTTCGATCTCCTGGCCGTGGTGCCAGGGGCCGATGACGAGATAGAGGTTGCTCTTTGCGTCGGGCTTCGCGGCGAGCGCTTTGTAGACGGCCATGGCGCCGTAGATGTCTTCCTGGTCCCAGAGGCTATCGACGAGCATGGTGGGGACGGTGAGGGGTTGCGCGGCGAGGATCTTGTCCACGGCCTGGCCGCTCCAGAAGCTGTCATAGGCCGGATGTGCCGTGATCTTCTTCCAGAAGCCGATCTGGTCCATGTTGCGCTGCTTGCCGAGGGCGCCGGCGGAGCCTGCGCGCATGTAGGTGTCGAAGTCGTCGAAGTTGGAGGAGAGCCAGCGGGCTTCGTTGGAGCGGGTGGCGGTCTGCTCGTAGATGTAGGGCATGTTCTGCTGGCGGAAGGCGCCGTTGTGGAACCAGTCGTCACCGCGCCAGCCGTCAACCATGGGATTCATGGGCACGGCCACCTTGAGGGCAGGGTGCGGGTGGATGAGGGGCACGAGGGAGAGGAAACCGTCGTAGGAGATGCCGAGGACGCCGACCTTGCCGTTG
>DATLMQ010000124.1:0-5133 GCA_035537215.1 Acidobacteriaceae bacterium | reverse complement strand
ACCCGGCCAGCAGCACACACCCCACCATCGACAACACTCGGCGCTTGTTCATCCCTGCAGACACGAGTATATCGACTGCCCCGGCCTCTCCTCCGATTCAAGGAATCGTCAGCCGTTCCGTTTTCCTTACTCTGCTATCTGTTCCAGCAACCGCCGCGCGGTCCCTTTCTTACGTCGTGCTACGGGCTTCTTCGACTCCAGCAGCTCCGCCGCCAGCTTCATATGGGCGCATCCGCCGTTTCTTGCCTCGGTCACAAACCCGCCTACGATCGCCCGGAACTCCGCTGCCAGCGTCTCGCGCAGATACCGCTCACACTGCCCCGGACGCAGGGGCTTGCCGCCGGTGCTCCGTTCGGCCTGCCCCTGCTCCATTGCCTGCTCTGCCGTCACCCTGCTCACCCTGTTCGACCCGCTCGCCACTCTTTTGCCGCCCCGCGCTGCCATCCCGCCCCCAAAAGCAAAGCGGGAGACCCATAAGGTCCCCCGCTCGATCTGTACTTCCTTAGAATATCAACCCAACCGAAATTCATGTGCAACGTTTTTCGCCGCCATAACTAACTTCTATTCAGCTACTTGCGACCATAACCCCGTCGCCGCCCTCTTGACAGCACCGAAATGTCTCTCCGGTCCCGTCCAAACGTCCTTACCGTTCTTTCAGTCATTCTCAGCACAGCGAGGATCCTGCTTTCCGGGTCTTGGCATACTTGCACGCACCGGAAGGATCACCAGACCCACCGCCAGCGCCACACCCCAAAAGCAAAGCGGGAGACCCCATTGAGGTCCCCCGCGTCATCCATACTTCTTCAGAATAGCAACCCGAGCGAAATTGCTGTGCAACGTTTTTCGTCGAGCTAAATCACTGCAACTCAGCGACGTACGGCCCTATCCTCCTCGTCGTCCTCTTGACAGCCCTTCAGAGGCTCCAGCAGGCCGGCGCGCAGAAACATCTCCGTCAGCCGATCCAGCGCCTGGCCATACTTCTGCACACAGCTGCGAAGGCTCATCCCCACCAGCGGAGCCGCCTCTGCCTGCGTGTACGCCTGCAGCGCGATCCTCTGGATCAGCTGCTGATCCTGCCGGTTCAGCCTCCCCAGACACCGCTCTGTGTCGATGCAGAACACCACCGCGTCCTCGAACGTGTGCATCCGGTAGCTGCTTACATGCCCCCGGAACATGTCCCGACTCATCACCGAAGGCACTCTCCCCGCCTCCATCGACACCCGCAGATACCGCCGCAGCAGCGCCTCCGTGTACTTCCGGTAGAACCCCAGCTCTACCTTCGGCTCCGGCCGCGCTACAGTCGTCCGAACCTCCCGCGGCATCGGAGCGGCAACCGCCCAGATCCTCGGCACGCTCACCGTTCGTCCCGTCGTCGCTTCCCGCACCTCGTGCACCGCTGTCCTGTGTCCAACATGCACCAGCTGTAGACCCGTCCCTGCCTTCTTCATCTCTGCTCCTCTGTTCATCGTGCACCCCCCTCGCAAACCCCAACCCGTACCTTGCGCTTCCGTCCACGTCGGCTGTACCCGCGTGGAGGTGGGAACTCAGACAACCGCGAAGCACATCCGCGGCAATACACTCCTTGGCCCGCAGCACGGAGCCAAAGCCCTCCGCACCCTTCACATACCTTCAACTCAACGCAAAAGTGCTTCATTTCCGTCTCCAAGACACACGTTTCCCCTACCAAGCCTCGTCGTTTTTCAGCGGTCGGATGGGCTTGCTTAGGCTGCTATGAGGCCTTGATTCCCACGGCGTTACGCTCTTTTGGCGCACCCTGGGCCGCGGTTTCAGGCCTGTTTGTCGGTTGGGTCAACACCGGTCCTGGGGAGACACCGGCCTTGACTGCTTCTCTCTCGATCGACCCGGCCGAAAGCTCCTTTCCACTCCGGCACACTGCCCATCAGGGGAGAGTGAGGTGGTTATAGAGCCGCCCATTCGTGGTGTCAATGACCATATTTCCCAGATCGGGAAGCAATCCCTAAGTGTCTTGGAGAAGAATGACTTAGATGTATATTGCCGAACCTGTAGGTTGCGTTTTCGCCTTATCTTCGCTTGCACAAAGCCTCAGCTTGCCTCAAAATCTTTTCCCCCGACTTTTCACATACAAGGGATTGGGGTTAGCCCATCCACACCCCAAGTCCCCGTTCGGGCTCAGCCCGCTCCTGCCCTCTCGATCCGCCTCACCCCGTGCTCGATATCCGCCCCGCGGCGTCCCACGTTCGTTCGTCCGGATCGCCCTCTCGGTGCCCCTCTACTTCTGGTGCGTGCCCGCTCTGTATGCCGCCACATTCGCCTGATGCTCCGCCAGCTCCCGCGCAAAGTGTGTCGACCCATCCGGATTCGCTACGAAGTACAGGAAGTCCGTCCTCGTCGGGTGAATCGCCGCCTCCAGCGCCGCCGTCCCCGGATTGCAGATCGGCCCCGGCGGCAGCCCCGGGTGGGTGTACGTGTTGTACGGGGAATCCGAGTGCAGCTCACTCTGGTGGATCGTCCCCGTCCACGTCCCCCGCAGCATCGACGCATAGATCACCGCCGGATCCGTCTGCAGCGGCATCCCCGCCCGCAGCCGGTTCTCGAACACGCCCGCCACCGTAGCCCGCTCCCCATTCACGTGCACCTCTCGCTCTACAAGGGACGCCAGCGTCACCGCCCGCTCCGCCTCCGAGGGAGCCATCCCCACCCGGTCCGCCACCTGTCCAAACCGCTTCACCATCGCCTCCAGCATCTGCACCGGAGTCGCATGCCGGCTGAACCGGTATGTATCCGGGAACAGGAACCCCTCCAGCGAGGCCGCCTTCGGACTCCACTCCGCGATCAGCTCCACATGCTGGCGCTCCGCGGCCAGAAACCGCTCCTTTGATCCCAGCCCGGCCGCCTGCACCGCCGCCGCGATATCGAAGATGTTGTACCCCTCCGGAACCACCAGCGAAACCGTGTACACATCCCCGCGTCGCAGCCGTTCATACACCTCCAGCGGAGTCGCCGGATGATCGAATCTGTACTCTCCCGCCTTCAGCGTCCCTCCCCGCCACACTCGCAGGGCGGCCAGTTCGAAGCCGCTGCGCAGAACACCCGCCTCCTGCAGCTGCGTCCCGATCCCCGCCGTCCCTCTCCCCGGCGGAATGTCCACAAACGTCTCATTCCGCGGCCCATAGGGCGTGAACAGCAGAAATGCGACCGCGAACCCCGCTACCAATATCAATACGAAGATCGTCTTCAGCAGCCGCACTCGCACCTCACCTGCTCCGCATTCTAGTGTTGACTTCCGGCATCCGGTCCGTGCTCTTGGCCGGGCCGTACACTGTTCGCCAGTGTCCGGACCCCGCCGCATCCTCGCCCTCGACGTCGGCAACCGCCGCATCGGTCTCGCCATCACTGACCCTCTCGGCCACACCGCCCAGCCCCTCTTCACCCTCCACCGCACCTCCGGGCGCGCCGACCTGAAGTCCATCGCCCGTTTCATCCGCCAGCACCACGTCGAAATCCTCGTCGTCGGCCATCCCCTGCACGCCGACGGCTCCCCCAGCCCGCAAGCCGCCAAGACCGAGGCCTTCGCCGCCGAGCTCTTCGCCCAGCACCCCTCGCTCCAGCATCACTTACTCGACGAGCGCCTCACCACTCGCGACGCCCACACCCTTCTCGACAGTGCCGGCCACTCCTCTCGCCACGCCGGTCATCTCACCCGCCTGCACCGCAAAGACCTGATCGACCAGGTGGCCGCCACTCTCCTGCTCGAAAGCTTCCTTGCCCTGCACCGCGGCCCCGCCCTGCTCCCCGATCCGGAGGCCGGCCCCACCTCCGGTTCCTGAATCCAGCTCTCGTATAATGAGATCTTTATTCCCCTGCCTCAGCTATCGATTCGCGAGGCCGCGAGAGCAGACCCGCGCATGCAAGACATCATGAAGTCCCTTCAGGAGCAGATCAGGGTGCTCGAATACGAGCTCACCACCGAGCTCCCCGCCGAGATCAAGAAGGCCGTCGCCCTCGGCGACCTCTCCGAAAACGCCGAGTACCACATGGCCAAGCAGCGCCAGGAGTTCGTCAACGCGCGCCTCGGCCAGCTCAAGAAGCGCATGGCCGAGCTCTCCCTCGTCAACATGGCCAACATCCCCCGCGACAAGGTCGGCTTCGGCTCCACCATCGTCGTCTTCGACGCCAGCAAAAACGAAGAGCTCACCTACAAGCTCGTCACCAGCGAAGAATCCGACGTCGCCAAAGGCCTCATCTCCACCACCTCGCCCATCGGCCGCTCCCTTATTGGCAAAGAGATAGGTGACATCGCCACCGTCGTCACCCCCAACGGCAAACGCGAACTCGAAATCCTCAAGCTCAGCACCATCCACGACACCGCCGAGTAAGCACCGGCCGCGTGTCTGCCCTTACCTCACTTCCTCGAAGACTCTCGGTGAGAGAGACGCGAATCCCCGTGCCCCGGACCTCGAGGAAGTCGCCGTCCGTCTAAGGAAGCCCCGCCTCGAAGCGTTGTAGCCCACGCGATTCCACGGATCCATCACCATCGCGTGTGCTCGCTCTTGTTCCTCACCTTCAGCTCGCCTTCGAGGAAGTCGCGATCCGGTCCGTACGTCCTCAGGTATTCGCTGACCCGGATGAGTGTGGTGCTTGCCATCGCATGGTCTCCGTGGAGCAGATTGTAGGCCGGCTCCTCCCCCGCCCCCGCTGGCTCTGACGTGAGCCTCGCGGCTACACTGTTGATTCGGACTTCCATGACCTGGACTAGCGCATTCGGTAAAGGCAGCGGCTGGCTGCTCCAGAAGATCGTCAACGGCCTCGCGCTGTCGAAGATCTCCCCGAATACCCTCACCTTCATCGGCCTCATCATCAACGTCGTCGCCGCCTTCTTCTTCGGCTACGCGCGCGCCGACAACTACGTCCGGATGTTCCTCTACGCCGGTCTCGTTATCATCGGCGCCGGCCTCTTTGACATGGTCGACGGCCGCGTCGCCCGCCAGACCAATCAGGTCTCCGTCTTCGGCGCCTTCTTCGACTCCGTCCTCGACCGCTACTCCGACGTCGCCCTCTTCTTCGGCCTGCTCGTCTTCTACGCCCGCGGCAATCGCTACTTCTACGTCTTCCTCGTCGCTTTCGTCATGACCGCCTCGCTCATGGTCAGCT
>DATLMQ010000123.1:0-2124 GCA_035537215.1 Acidobacteriaceae bacterium | reverse complement strand
CCCCGGCCCCCGCTCCTCCAGGTCGATCTCGTATTCACACCTTCATTGGCCCAGGGAAGACCCATCCTCACCACACCGCCCCTCCCCTCGTGCCCCGCGCCCTCCCGGCGGCAAGCCCACGCCCTTCGCCGCTGCTAAACTACACCTTGGCGTCCCCACCATCTGCCTGCGCCAGCGGAGGCTCTCCATGTCCACATCCAACGGCAACTCCAACGGCTCTGCCCCCTCGCTCCGCCTCAAAACCGGCCTCGCCGAAATGCTCAAAGGCGGCGTCATCATGGACGTCATGAACGTCGAGCAGGCCCGCATCGCCGAAGAAGCCGGCGCCGTCTCCGTCATGGCCCTCGAGCGCGTCCCCGCCATGATCCGCGCCGAAGGCGGCGTCGCCCGCATGGCCAACCCCCGCCTCATCAAGGAAATCATGGCCACCGTCTCCATCCCGGTCATGGCCAAGGCCCGCATCGGCCACTTCGTCGAAGCCCAGGTCCTCCAGACCCTCGGCGTCGACTTCATCGACGAGTCCGAGGTCCTCACCCCCGCCGACGAGTCCCACCACATCGACAAGCACGCCTTCACCACCCCCTTCGTCTGCGGCGCCAAAAACCTCGGCGAAGCCCTCCGCCGCATCGCCGAAGGCGCCGCCATGATCCGCACCAAAGGCGAGCCCGGCACCGGTGACGTCGTCCACGCCGTCACCCACATGCGCCCCATCGTCCGCGAGATCAAGGCCCTCACCGTCCTCGAAGAGCAGGAGCTCTACAACGCCGCCAAGGTCCACGGCGCTCCCTACGAGCTCATCCGTATGGTTGCAAAAACCGGCAAGCTCCCCGTCCCCAACTTCTCCGCCGGCGGCATCGCCACCCCCGCCGACGCCGCTCTCATGATGCAGCTCGGCGCCGAGGCCGTCTTCGTTGGCTCCGGCATCTTTATGAAGGAGCGCGCCACCCCTCTCGACGTCGAGCACTCCGACCTCGAGCGCGCCGAGGCCGTCTCCCGCGCCAAGGCCATCGTCCGCGCCACCACCCACTTCGATAACCCCCAGATCCTCGCCGAAGAGTCCGAAAAGGTCACCGGCACCATGAAGGGCCTGGCCGCCGCCGCCATCGAAGAGCGCGACCTGATGCAAACTCGCGGCTGGTAGACCCGTCGCCACCAGTTCTTACCCGCAATTTCGTTCCATCACGCTGTAATTCCGCACGCAGCGCTGCACCTACGTGTTTCGCCCTTCGTGTTGCCTCCCCTGAACGCCAATCTGTAAGCAGCGGGCGCAACACGCGAAGGCCAACACAAGTCACGAAGTGACCGCCGCGCGCGCAGGGCGCCCGGCCGGCAGGCAAAGCGATCACCACATCGCCATGCCTCCAATCGGGTGAGCTACCCAAGCCATCAGCATCATCCTGATTAAAGCTGGCATTCCGAGCGCAGCGAGAAATTCCGTCTTGCGTCTTTGACTCACCTGCGCGAAGCGAACCACCTTTGCCCTCACCCGCCTAGCCAAAGCCCCTCTCCGCCGCTCCAACCCACATACCCCACCGGCTCACATCTCGCCCTGAGATGTGGGGTTGTAAGGACGCCCGCGTAGCCGGGCAAGCCCAAGGGAATCACCTCACCAAACCGAACCCTTGACCGCATCACTTGGCGCATCCACCCCCGCGGTCCAAGTACACTAGGGAAGTACACATCAAACGACACGGTGCAATTCGCGATAGGGGGTACCCGGTCGCACCTAAGAACTTTGTTTGGAGTACTTTACTATCTGAATTACGGGGGAGGGGTACCATGCCGGACAGCACCACCAAGCCACGGATCGGCGTCCTTGCCCTCCAGGGTGCCTACGATGTTCACGCCGCCATGCTCCGCTCGCTTGGCGCCGAAGCCGTCCTCATCCGCCGCCCGGATCAACTCCACGATGCCGAAGGCAAGCCAAAGATAGACGGCCTCGTCATCCCCGGCGGCGAATCCACCACCTTCCTCAAGCACCTCGAGCAGGACGGCTTCTACGACGCCCTGCACCGCTTCGTCCAAACCGCCCCAACCTTTGGCACCTGTGCTGGCTGCATCCTCCTCGCCACCGACGTCCAGAACCCCGCCCAGCGCTCCTTCGCCTCCCTCGACATCACCGTC
>DATLMQ010000122.1:0-9647 GCA_035537215.1 Acidobacteriaceae bacterium | reverse complement strand
GCATGATCAGAAGCTCGCCGCCGTAGCTGCGCGCCCACAGCTCCAGCACCTTGTACTGCGATTCGCGAAGCTCCTCATCGCTGCCGGGCGCTGTCATCGCCGCCATCGCCATGGGCAGCTCGTGCGCGTTGGTTCCGATCGCCTCGAGATTGTGCTTGTACGCGAGCGCCGTGTTCGACGTGCCGCTGAAGCGGTCGCCCTGCCCGTCGAGGTTGAGCGCGGTCTGCAGCGCCTCGACGCAGTATTCCTGCCAGAGGAAGCTGTGCCGCCGCCGGGTGCCGAAGTCCGAGAGCCGCAGCCCCGGCACGCCGCGCAGGCGTTCCACCTTGTCCCACAGCCGTGTCTTGGCGCGCGCGTAGAGAACGTCGAGCTCCAGCTCATTCAGCTCAGCGAGCGCGGCGCGGGTCTTCATCTCGCTCACAATGGCGAGCGAGTAGACCTCCCACATCGTGACCTCGCTCCACAGCCCGGCGAAGCGGATGACGAGCTGGCCGTCCTGCTCGGAGACCTCGTAGTCGGAGAGCCGGAAGCCGTGCTCCAGCCAGTCGAGGAACGCGGGCTCGAAGATCTGGCGGACGCCGTAGAACGTGTTGCCGGCCAGCCACACCAGCTCCGACCTGCGCAGCTTCAGCTGGCGCACATGCTCCATCTGCTCGCGCAGCGCGCCGGCGGAGATGCGTTCTCCCAGCTTTACCCGCGTGGTGCGGTTGTGGATCTCGCTGGTTACGGGCACGCGCGGAAAGTTCTTCCAGATGAACTGCAACATCAAAAGCTTGTAAAAATCCGTGTCGAGCAGCGACCGGACGATGGGGTCCAGCTTCCAGTTATGGTTGTGCGCACGTTCCGCGAAGTTGACGTTCATGGCTGCTCCCTAGACTAAGCGGAGAGGCCGGAATTCCGTGCACGAAAGCTGTTCTCACGGCTTGCATCCGCGGGGTAAATAGCGCATCCTATAAGGACCAGATGACTCCGGGATGCGGCCGGAAACTGCCGCCGCGAACGAGAGATTCTGAAACTCCGCTTTCATGCAAATACTCAGCGCACCTATGAGAATAGCTGCGTGTGGAGCTCGGACGAGAGATTTCGAACCGGTGTGGCTGGCTTGCGTTGCACCGGGGTCTGAGCTGTGGTGAAAACTCGGTTTCAAGCGACCCTCGCCGCCGTTCCAACGGCATCCACGGAGAACAGAATGGCCACCAAGAAGGAACTTCTCAACAAGCAGATTCAGCACATCGATATCACCGAGCACAATGTGGTGCCGCTGGTCGATGCCATGGCGTCGATGGCCTACAGCTCGCGCGATCTGGCGCGCGCCGCCACCATCTACGACATGATGCTGCGCGACACCGAGTGCGGCGTGATCCTCTGCCTCGCCGGCTCGTTGATCTCGGCCGGCCTGCAGAAGGTCATCGTCGACCTGGTGCGCAACCACATGGTCGATGCGATCGTCTCGACGGGCGCGAACATTGTGGACCAGGACTTCTTTGAAGCACTGGGCTTCCGGCACTACATGGCGGGCGATGAGTACAAGTATGGCGGCGGCGATGCCGATCTGCGCGAGCTGATGATCGACCGCATCTATGACACGTTCATCGATGAGGAAGAGCTGCGCATCTGCGACGAGACGACGCAGAAGATCATCGACGGCATGAAGCCGGGAGCGTACAGCTCCCGCGAGTACATCCGCGAGATGGGCCGCTACCTCAAGGAGAACGGACGCACGCCGCAAAACGGCAACGCGGACTCGATCGTGCTTGCGGCTTATGAGCTGAACGTGCCGATCTTTGTGCCGGCGTTCTCGGACTGCTCGTTCGGCTTCGGCATCGTGGCGCACCAGCACGCAAGGCAGGGCAAGCCGCACTGCTCCATTGATTCAGGCAAGGACTTCTACGAGCTGACGCAGGTGAAGATTCAGAACCCGACGACAGGTCTGCTGATGATCGGCGGCGGCGTACCCAAGAACTTCGCGCAGGACATCGTGGTCGCGGCCGACATCCTCGGCGTCGAGGCCTCGATGCACAAGTACGCCATCCAGATCACGGTGGCCGATGCTCGTGACGGCGCGCTGTCGGGCTCGACGCTGAAGGAAGCCAGCTCGTGGGGCAAGGTCGATCTGACCTATGAGCAGATGGTCTTCGCGGAAGCGACGATCGCGTTTCCGCTGATCGCCGGCTATGCGTTCCACAAGCGCGCGGCCGCGGCTCGCAAGGGCAAGGCGTTCGCGGAGAAGCTGGACCTGGTTACGGCGTAAGAGATCTGATTGCGGAACTGTAGACGGCGGGGCTTAGGCCCTGCCGTTTTGTTTGCGAGGAGCTACTGCAACAGACCGAGCGCGTGCAGCTGCCGCAGTACCTGTTCGAGTGACCAGTCGAGATTGTCCGTTCCGCTGACGGTCATCGCGGCACGGGCCCGGGAGGGGATGACATAGAGATCGGCCATGGGTTTGACCGCCGCCGCGTATTGTTCACGGACGGAATCTTCGGTACGGCCGCGCTCGCGCATGTCGCGGTGGATGCGGCGCGTGAGGCAGAGCTCGTCGGGCGCGTCTACGTACACCGAGAAATCGTAGGCTTCGCAGAGCTCCGGCCAGTGCAGCGCCATGATGCCTTCCACGACGACAAAATGAGTGGGTTCGATGAGGTCGAAGGCGCCGTTTACGCGGGAGTGCGTCCTGAAGTCGTAGACCGGGCGCTGGATGGAGAGGCCTTCTTTCAGGGTGCGGATGTGCTCGATGAAGAGCTCGCTTTCGAGCGAGTCCGGGTGATCGAAGTTCTGCTTGTCGCGCGCGTCCAGCGGAAACTGCGAGAGGTCGCGGTAGTAGAAGTCCAACGGAAACAACGTCGCTTCCAACTGCGCGGCCAACTCGCGTGCCAGCGTTGTCTTGCCGGAGCCCGAGCAGCCCGCGATGCCCAGGATCACCGGGGGCTGCGGAAACCGAAGTTGTTGCGGCTCGCTCATGCTCGCTCGTTGCGTGGGCTCAGGCGCCCACCACCGCGGTTGCGACCTGCGGGATCAGCGCCTTGAGCAGTGAGGTGAACTGCGCCTCCACGCGGCGGCCCATCTCCATCACCTCGGCGTGGTGGATCACGCGATCGAGCACGCCGGCGGCCATGTTGGTGACCAGTGAAAGGCCGAGGACCTCCATGCCCATGTGGCGCGCGACGATCACCTCGTGGACGGTGCTCATGCCGACTAGGTCGGCGCCCAGTGTGCGGAACGCGCGGATCTCCGCGGGGGTCTCGTAGCTGGGCCCGAGCACGGCGAGATACACGCCTTCGGGCAGCGGAATTCCCTGGCGCTGCGCCTCCGCATGCGCGACCTGCCGCAGTCGGGGCGAGTAGGCGGTGGTCATATCGAAGAAGCGCAGCCCTGCTCCTTCGCGGATGGCAAATCGCGCCTCGTTGGGGCCGATCGCCGGATTCAGCCCTGTCAGGTTGATGTGGTCCGAGAGGCACACCAATCCGCCCTCGCCGTAGCTCTGGTTGATGCCCCCCGCGGCGTTGGTGACGATCAGGCCCTTGCAGCCGAGCATGCCCAGCACCCGCGCGGGAAAGGTCACCTCCGGCATCGTGTAGCCCTCATAGGCATGCACACGCCCCTGCATCACGGCGACGCTCACGCCGCCGACGCGGCCGAGGACGAGCCGGCCCTCATGGCCCTCCACCGTGGAGCGCGGAAAGTTCGGAATCTCGCTGTAGGGGATCACCGTCGCGTTCTCCACCTGCGACGCGAATCCGCCCAGTCCCGAGCCCAGGATGATCCCGAGCGTGGGTTTCACATCCGTCTTCAGGAAGATATGCGTGAGCGCCTGCGTCACGCGCGTGTGCGGATCGAGCGGCTTCGGGGCGTCGTTCTGCTGTGTGTCAGCGGCCATGCCAGAACTATAGCGAACTCCCGCCGCGAACCACCGCCGCGCCGCACCGCAGCGATCTATCGCAGCAGCATGCCGACGATGCTCGCCGACATAAGATTGGCCATCGTGCCGGCCAGCATGGCGCGCATGCCCAGGCGGGCGAGATCGTTGCGCCGATGCGGAATCAGTGCGCCGATGCCGCCGATCTGCATGCCGATGGAGCCGAGGTTCGCAAAGCCGCAGAGCGCGAAAGTCGCCATCGAAAACGTCCGCGGCGACAGCGTGCCCTTCTGCAAGCCGAGCTGCGTGTAGGCCACGAACTCGTTCAGCACGGCGCGTGTGCCCAGCAGGTTGCCGATCGCCCGCGCCTCGTGCCACGGGATTCCGATCATCCAGGCCACCGGCGCGCCGACCAATCCGAGCACCGAGTTCAGCGAGTGCGGAAAGGGCACATGCCCATGCGCCCACAAGACGTTCGAAATTCCCAGCATGATCGCATTCAGCAGGCCCACCAGCGCGAGAAAGCTGATCAGCATGATCGCCACATTGAAGGCCAGCTGTCCGCCGTCGATGGTCCCGCGCGCGATCGCCCCGATCAGGTTCTCGTTCTTGTGCTGCTCCTCGGCCTTCAGGTGTACGGTGCCGAAGGTGGCCGGCACCTCCGTCTCCGGCACCAGCATCTTGGCGACAAGAATCGTCCCCGGCGCGGTCATGATCATGGCCGACAGCAGATCCTGCGCGTTGATCCCGAAGCTGATGTAGGCCGCCATGATGCCGCCCGAGACATGCGCCATCCCCGAGGTCATGATGGTCATCAGCTCCGACCGCGTGGCATCGTTCAGGAACGGCCGGATGGTCAGCGGGGCTTCGGTCTGGCCCATGAAGATGCTGGCCGCCACGTTGGTCGACTCCGCGCCCGAGGTCCCCATCGTCCGCTGCATCAGCCACGCCACCACCTTGATGATCTGCTGCATGATCCCGAGGTGATACAGCACCGCGAAGAACGCGGAGACGAAGATGATGGTCGGCAGCACCGCAAATGCAAACACCGCCAGCGCATCGCCCGGCGTGCCGAACCGCCCGAAGACCATCGACGAGCCATCCGCCGAGTGCGCCAGCATGGATGTGACGAAGCTCGAGCCCGCGTGCAGGATGCGCTGCCCGAAGCTCCACTTGATGACCAGGAAGGCGAACAGAATCTGCAGCCCCAGACCCCACGCCACGGTGCGCCACCGAATCGCGCGGCGGTCCGTGGAGAACGTGTAGGCCAGCCCCAGGAGAACAAACAGTCCAAGAAGTCCGGTGAATCGGGCCAAATCGTTCTCCAGTGTGCCGGGGGAAGTTTGCTGGTTTCCGGCAGTGTACCCGCTGGGAATTGCGGAAGCCACCGCCGCGCTCCGGTCGTTCGCTCCAGCGGAAAACCGGCGGCCGCAACCCGCAACCGGCCGGGAGATGGTATCCTAAAAGGGATCGACGAATACGAATTGGTTTTTGCTTGTTCTGGCTGTAACGCTCTACACGCAAAACAATCCAAATTGCGTTCAGCGGTACATCGCTTTTTATAAGGAACAAGTCATGGAACAGGGAACAGTTAAGTGGTTTAACGACGCTAAGGGTTTTGGTTTTCTCAGCCGCTCCACCGGCGACGACGTTTTCGTGCATCACAGCGCGATCCAGGGCAACGGCTTCCGTTCGCTCCAGGAAGGCCAGCAGGTTGAGTTCAATGTCACCAAGGGCCCCAAGGGCTGGCAGGCAGAGAACGTCCGCGCACTCTAATCGAGTCGCAGGGCCAAGAAACACAGCGGAGGGGCGGTCTTCGAATCGCCCCTCCTTCGCGTTTTCCGCATCAAAATAGCCATACTCTCCCGCGCCATGAGGACGCTTCTCCTCATCTCAACATCCAGTCCCGGAGGGCTCATGGCCAGCGCCGCTAGCGATAAATCCCACGATAAATCTCCAGAGAAGCACCAGGATAAGTACCACCTGAAATCCATTCACGAAGAGATCGACCTCTTCGACCGCAAGCTTGCGCACCTGCTGAAGTATGAAAAGTTCGAGTCCGATGCGGACCGCGACCGCGCCACGCGCAAGCTGACCCTGAAGCGCGACGCGCTCGTGCTGACCGCCCAGCGGCTGGCCGGCGAGGGCATCGAGTTCAAGCAGGCCGAGCTGCCCAGATCGCTCCGCCCCAAGGCGGAAGACCTCCCCGTCTCTGACGCGCCCGCAGAGGAGACCCCCGCACCCACCGAGAGCGCTCCCGCGCAGACCTTCATGGTCAGCACTGCCTCGCGCATGAGCGGACCGTATGAGGGAACCTCGCTCGACTGGCAGGCCAGTGTCCGCGCCTACATGCAGAAAAAGGGCAGAGCGTAAACCGGCTCTGTCCAGCCCTTCCCCTCCGTTACCCTGCCTGAACGATCTCCCTGACTATCGGCGCGCGCTCGGCCTGCTTCTTCTCCGTGTTTTCGATACGGAGCGCATCGTTCAGCAGGCGGAACGGTTCCTCCAGCAGTGATTCATCCTCCGCAAACAGCGTGAACAGCGGCTGCCCCTGCTCGAGCTTCGTTCCCAGCTTGGCGTGCACCTCGATGCCCGCATGGGCGCTGACCGGATCGCCGGGCCTGGAACGGCCCGCACCCAGCCGCTGCACCGCCCACCCCACCTGTTTGCAGTCCATGCCGGCCAGAAATCCCGCGCGTGCCGCCGGCAGCACACGCCGGGCCGTGGCCTTGTGAAACGCCCCGGGATCCTCGAAAATGCCGGTGTCCCCGCCCTGCGCCGACACGATCTTCAGCCACGCAGCATAGGCCTTTCCGCTGCGTAGCAGATTATCGGCGAGTGCGGCTCCGGCCTGCCGCGTGGAGCACTTTCCGGCCAGAAACAGCATCCAGCCGGAGAGCGCGTTCGACAGCTCGATCAGGTCAGCGGACATCGGATGCCGCACGCCCTTCAGGATGTCCACGCACTCCCACACCTCCACCCAGTTGCCGCTGAAGCGTCCCAGTGGCTCGTCCATGGAGGTCAGCAGCGCGACCGTGCGCGTGCCTGCCAGCTCCCCTGTGGAGACCATCAGCTCAGCCAGGAACTTCGACTGCTCGTAGCTGGGCATAAATGCGCCGGAGCCGACCTTGACGTCGAGCACCAGACCGCGGAGATCCTCGGCGAGCTTCTTGCTCATGATGCTGGCCGTGATCAGGAACGGAGACTCCACCGTCCCGGTGTGATCGCGCATCGCGTACAGGATGCGGTCGGCCGGCACCAGCCGCGGCGTCTGCCCCATCAGCGCCGCGTGGCACTCGCGCAGCACCTCGGCCATGCGGGCGAGCGAGAGCTGCGTGTCGAAGCCGGGGATCGTCTCCAGCTTATCCAGCGTTCCTCCGGTGTGCCCCAGGGAACGGCCGCTGATCATCGGCACGGAGATGCTGGGCGTGCCCTCCATCCCGGCCGCGGCCAGCACCGGCGCAATCAGCAGCGAGCTCTTGTCGCCCACGCCACCGGTCGAGTGCTTGTCCACCGTGAAGGTGTTCAGTCCCGAGGCGTCGAAGGTCTCGCCGGAGAAGCGCATGGCGGACGTCAGGTCGGCGAGCTCTCGGCGTGAGAGCCCGCGCTGAAAGACGGCCATCAGGAAGCTGCCGATCTGGGCGTCTGTGATGGTCTGGTGGGCGGCAATCGAAGAGCCCGGCTCGGCGGAGGCGGAGCCCGACCTTAGCTCGCCACTGCTCACCACGCTGCGCACAAAGCTCTGAATGGCTTCGGTGGAGAGCTCTCCTCCGTCGCGTTTGCGGAGGATCAGGTCGACGGGATGAAACACATGCTCGGACATGGTCATCGCGATTCCAGGAACGACATGCGGAACGCGTGCGGCAGCAGCTCGCCCAGCGTGGTGATCTCTTCTGTGCCGTTCTCTCCGGGGTACAGCACGGTGACATCATCTCCGCCGAACTCGCTCAGCGTCTGCCGGCAGGCGCCGCACGGCATGGAGGCCGCAGAGTTCAGATTGGCGACGGCCACGGCACGGAGCCGGATACCGGGCCCTCGCTCGGAGACGGCGCGCGCGATGGCGGCCTGCTCCGCGCAGCTGGTCAGCCGGTAGGAGCAGATCTCGACGTTGCAGCCGGTGACGGTGGACCCGTCTTCCAGCAGCAGCGCCGCCCCTACCCGGAACGAGCTGTAGGGGGAGTAGGAGTGGCGGGCGGCTTCTGCCGCGAGCTGGCGCAAGCGAAGCTGCTCGGCGGCCGAAAGCGATGGAACTGTGGGGGGTGACGACATGATGAGTCGTTTAGGGTAGACCGTCGGGGAAGGGAAGGCAAGGACACTGCAAGGCGGATGGTGGAGCTTGCGCCGGCTCAAAACAGACAGCGTTCAAAGCGCGTCAAAAGTACGTTAAAACGCATCAAAAACACCCTAAGAGCGCATAAAAGTGAACAGAAATGGAGCGGATTTTGTACAGCGGCGGCAGAAAGACAGCACCGAAAAAGGCCGCTCGGCCCCCCAGAAAAGCCGCTTCCCGTACTGCTCCCGAGGTCTCTGCGCCCGCCGTGGAGAAGGCTCCCGCGGATGTTCTGGACCTGTTCCATCCTGTTACAAAGAAATGGTTTAAGGCTGTCTTCGAGGACGTAACCGCGCCCCAGCGTGAAGGCTGGCCGGCGATTGCGCGCGGGGAATCCACGCTCATCCTTGCCCCCACCGGCACGGGCAAAACCCTGACCGCGTTCCTCTGGTGCCTGGACCGCCTGATGCTCCGCGAACAGCCCGTAACTTCAGGCTGCAGAGTGGTTTACGTGTCCCCGTTGAAAGCGCTCGCGGTGGACGTGGAACGCAACCTGCGCTCTCCCCTGGCCGGGATCGCGAACATGGCGCAGCGGGAAGACATTCCTGTGCACCTCCCGCAAATCTCTGTAAGGACAGGAGATACAAGCCCCAAGGAACGTGCCCGTTTTAAACGCCATCCGGGCGAAATCCTGATCACTACCCCGGAAAGCCTGTACCTGCTGCTGACCTCCGACTCCGATGAATCGCTACGCAGCGTAGAGACCGTCATCATCGACGAAATCCACGCCCTGGTCCCCACCAAACGCGGCGCACACCTTGCCCTGTCGCTCGAGAGGATGGAGGCGCTAGCAGGACATCCTATCCAGCGGATTGGGCTTAGCGCGACGCAGCGGCCGCTGGAGGAGGTCGCGCGCTTTCTGGGTGGAGCGAGTGGGGAAGCGCTTCCGCGCGCTTCCGCGGAGATCGCCACGCCAACGCTGGATGCGATCGCCACGGAGATCAGCAGCGAGGAACGGGAGCTGCCGCGGGAATCGGATGGGCCAAGATATCGGCCGGTGACGATCGTCAATGCGGGCGCGCGCAAGACGCTGGAGCTGCGCGTGGAGGTTCCCGTGGAGGACATGGCCAAGCTGGGCGAGATCAATGATTTGCCCAGCGGCCCGGCCTCGCAGGGGCCGAAGCGCACCAGCATCTGGCAGTCGATCCATCCGCGTCTGCTGGAGATCATCAGGGGACGCACGTCGACTCTGCTGTTTGTGAATGCGAGGCGTGTAGCGGAACGGCTGGCTGGCGCGTTGAACGAGCTCGCGGGCGAGCCGATTGCGCGGGCGCACCATGGATCGCTGGCAGCCGCACAGCGCTCTGAGATCGAGGAGATGCTGAAGGCGGGGCGGATTCGTGCGCTGGTCTGCACCTCTTCGCTGGAGCTCGGGATCGACATGGGTGCGATCGACCTGGTGGTGCAGATAGAGGCTCCGCCAAGTGTGGCCAGCGGTATGCAGAGGATTGGGCGTGCGGGCCA
>DATLMQ010000121.1:0-2473 GCA_035537215.1 Acidobacteriaceae bacterium | reverse complement strand
CATCGGGAGGCGATGGGGTGGATGGGCGCTCGGTGCGGGAGGGGCCGTTGGCGACGAAGCCGACGGCGCAGGTGATGAGGGCGACGCCGGCCCAGCGGTACGCGGAGAGGTGCTCATGGAGCCAGAAGTGGCTGAGCAGGGCGACGGCGACGTTGCCGAAGGCGGTGGCGGGCATGACGAAGGTGAGGTCGGCCCAGGAGAGGGCGGTCATGTAGCTGGCGAAGAAGCCGATGAGGAGGAGGATGCCGGCGACGATGGAGGGGTTGAAGAGGGCGTGCCAGAGGAGGCCGAGGTGGTGGAGGTCGACGGGGCCGACCTGGGCCATGCCGCGGGAGAGAAGGGTGTCGCCGACGGAGGCGGTGAACATGATGGCGACGAGGATGGCGTATTGGGAGGGGCGGAGGCGGTGGGACACGCTGGTGCCATCCTACATGTAGGGTGGCGGCCACCGGAGAGGGGCGGGCGGTTGTGGAGGGCTAGATTGGGGGAGCTGTTCCCTGCGTCTCCGTACAGCGGCTCCGGTCCGAGGAAGGGTATAGGGGGTAAGTGGGCAGGGGGCCGGGGACAAACCTTGGGTGGGTGGAGGGAAGAGGGGGTGACCGCGACGGTGGAGGCGCACACGATTGTGGAGGAGGCGCTGCAGCTGTTCGGGCGGAAGCTGGACAACAAGGGAATTGTCCTGCGGCGGGGGATCGATCCGGAGATCCGGGTGCGGGTGGTGACGGGAGAGCTGCGGCAGGTGGTGAGCAACCTGCTGAGCAATGCGATCGATGCGGTATCGCAGGGCGGGCAGGTGACGGTGAGGGTGGGGAGGACGGAGCGCGCGGGCCGAACGATGGGGTGCATTCTGGTCTCGGACGACGGGTGCGGGATGAGCCGGGAGCTGCTGAAGGGAATCTTCGAGCCGTTTCAGAGCACGAAGGGGTCGAAGGGCACCGGGCTGGGGCTGTTTATTTCCAAAGAGCTGGTGGAGCGGTACGGGGCGAGCTGCTGGCGGAGTCCGAGGTAGGCCAGGGGACGACGATGGTGGTGCTGCTGCCGCTGGTGGAGAGTCGGGGCGAGGCGCTGGTGTAGGCGGCGGATTTGAGGGGAGAGTTGTGGATGGGGAGTGGCAGGGGTTGCTAGAATTCTGCCGCGACGCTGGGAATGCGGGACGACGCTGGGAGTTGCGGGACAGGAGGCGGGCGGCTATGCAGATGTTCGGGGTGCGCCTGTGTCCGGTGAAGGTGTTCTGGATAGCGGCGATCGTGGCGCTGGCGGTGGTGCTGGGGTGGGCCGTGATGGCGCATGCGGAGGCGCGGACGTATGCGGCGGGAGCGGAGGTGGGCGCGGGGCGGAGCCTGGGGGGAGGCCGATGAGACGGGGGCTACTTACTGGACGGGGATGTCGCCGGACTCGTAGATGCTGTGCAGCGGGAGGAAGACGGTGAAGGCGGTGCCGTGGGTGGCGGGGTCGACGCTGGTGCGGACGTCGATGGTGCCGCCGTGGCCTTCGATGAACTGGCGGGCGACAAAGAGGCCGATGCCGGTGCCGATGGTCATGCGGGTGGTGAAGAAGGCCTCGAAGATGCGGGGGAGGGTGGCGGCGGGGATGCCGACGCCGTTATCGGCGACGGTGAGGAGCACGCCGGGGTGAGGGTGGAGGGTGTCTTCGGTGGAGAGGGAGAGGGTGCCGCCGGAGGACATGGCGTAGATGGCGTTGGCGATGAGGTTGGAGATGACCTGCATGATCTCGCCGCGGCGGAGGACGATGCGGCGGGTGGAGCGGAAGGATTCTTCGATGCGGAGGCCGGCGGCGGAGCAGCGGGGACGATAGATGCTGATGGCTTGCGCGGCGAGCTCGGAGATGGAGGCGCTGGTGGCGGAGGCGTGCTCGCGATAGTAGCCGAGGGTCTGCTTGGCGATGTGGGAGACGCGGTTGAGCTCGTTTTCGGCGGCGTCGAGGTAGCCGAGGCCTTCGGCATCGCGGATGGAGGGGCGGAGGAGATAGAGGAGGTTGACGACGGCTTCGAGGGGGTTGTTGATCTCGTGGGCGATGGTGGCGGCCATGCGGCCGGTGGCGGCGATCTTTTCAGCCTGGAGGAGCGAGGTCTCGACGCGCTTGCGGCCGGAGATGTCGCGGAGGACCTTGGAGGCGCCGATGATTTCGCCGCTTTCGTCCTTGACGGGGGAGACGGTGAGGGAGACTTCGAGCAGGTCGCCGGATTTGGTGAGGCGGACCGTCTCGAAGTGCTCGACGCGGCGGCCGGCCTTGATGCTGCTGATGATGGTCTTTTCGTCGTCGTGGAGATGGGTGGGGATGAGGGTGAGGATGGATTTGCCGATCATCTCGTCGCGGGTGTAGCCGAGGATGCGGGTGGCGGACTGGTTCCAGCTGGTGATGATGCCGTTGAGGTCCTTGCTGACGATGGCGTCGTCGGAGGACTCGACGATGGCGGCGAGCTCGCCGAGGCGCTTGGAGGCTTCGCGCTGGC
>DATLMQ010000120.1:0-2495 GCA_035537215.1 Acidobacteriaceae bacterium | reverse complement strand
AGATCGACGGCAGATCCACGTTGAAGTACTGCCCCAGCGACTTCCCGCTCACACCCTCCAGCTGCCGGTCGAAGACATTGTGGAAGTACCCTGCCTTCAGCACCAGCTTGTCGCCCAGAATGTTCTGATCGATCCCCAGGTCGTACGTCCGCGACCGCTGCGCCGCCTGCGGCCCAATCCGGTAGCGTGCAATGTCTGCGGTGTCTCCTGCCTGCAGCAGCTGCGTATACAGCCCCGCATATTCCAGCGCCAGCGTCGGTTCCTGCACACCCGTCGCCGCATTCGCCCGCAGCCGCGTTCCATGCAACACCTTGCGTGAAGGCCGCACCGCCACATAAGCCAGCCCCACCCGCGGCGTCCCCGCAATCCCGTACAGATGGTTCTTCTCCACGGCTCCGCCCAGCGAGTACGAGAACCGCCCCTTCACCTGCCCCTGGAACTGCAGGTTGTACTCGAAGTTGTTCCGCTCCACCGTCCGATGCTCGAAGTAAGCCGCGTCGTTGAAGCTCCCGCGCTCGTCGTCGTAGCGGAACCCGAACAGCGCGTTGAAAAACGGCGACGGACTCCAGTCGCTCTGGAAGTACAGCTGATCCCGGTTCGAGCTCTGGTCGTCCGTCCCCTGGAAGAACGAAGCCCTCCCCGTCGCGGTATATCCGTTCGCCCCGCGAATCGTCACCACGTTGCCGAAGTACTCCACACCGAACGCCGTCTCAATCGGTGTCCCCACGTTTGTGAACTGCTGCTGCTGTTCCCTCTTCCGCGCAATCCCGTACCGCACGAGGTTGTGCCAGTTACTCTGCGTCCGGTTCTCCAGCGTCAGCCCCGAGTACAGATCCTGGTCCGACTGCTTCGCATCGTTCGAGATCCCGTAGAAATCGTGCGCTCCCGGCACCCCTTGCGCCGCCACCGTGTTCCGGATCGTGAACCGCAGCTGCGTATTGCCGTTGAAGCCATACCCAAGGTTCCCCGCCGAGGTCGCCGCATGGAAGCGGTTCCGCTCCAGCGCGTTCGACGTGTCAAAGCGCGAAAACGCCCCGAAGTAGTCCAGCTTCCGCACCGTGCCCCCGAGCGTCACCTCGTTGCGCCACGTATGCAGTGTCCCCGCATCGCCCGAGTAGTTCAGCACCGGCCTCAGCGTCGTCCCGCGCGGCGTCTCGAAGCTCACCACACCCGCGCCCGCGTCCGTCCCGTAGATCGCCGAATCGGGCCCCCGGTAAACCTCCATCCGCGCAACGCCCGTCGTGCTCATCGTGCCGTAGTCAAACGTGCCGCCGATGTCTCCCGCCGGAACACCATCGATCAGCACCAGGTTTGCCGTGGAGTTCCCTCCGCGCAGAAACAGCGACGTCACCCCGCCCGCCTGCCCGCTCTGCTCCACAAACACCCCCGGCGCCTGCCGCAGCGTGTCCACCACATCGACACGCGTCCGCAGCAGCTCGCCCGGCAGCACCGTCACCGGCGCGGTCAGCTGCGCCACCGGCGTCGGAATCGCCGTCGCGCTCACACTCACCGCCTCCTGCACCGTGGAGCCTGACAGCACCACATCCCGCGCCATCACATCCGTCGCCCCTCCGTAAAACTCCTGCCCGATCGCCGGCAGAAATCCATTCGCCGAGCCCAGCAGCGTAAACCGGCCCGCGTCCGCCGACCGTATCTCATACGCTCCATCCTCGGTCGCATACCCGATCGCGGCCACCTGCCCACGCTCGATCAGCTGCACCCGCGCCCCCGGAACCGGTTTGCCCAGCGGGTCCGTCACACGCCCCCGCACCACCACCGCGTGCGCCATCGTCGAGAGCAGCAGCGCTGCCCCCACACCTGCAAATCCTTTGAAAGAGAGAACACGCGGCTCAACGGACGTACGCCAGCGCAAAGCGGGCGCCACACGGCGCCATCGCACACAGATCATGAGAGTCTCCTCCGCTTCCCCGACGGAAGCGTGGCAGAGGCAGCGCGCAGGAACCGGTCTCCTGACTGGCGCGATTTCAAGGCCGGCGGTCTCTTCGCAGCTCCTTCCCGAATCCCTTGCGGAACATCAGTGGAGCCGCCAGGCCGGCCTCACCGCAAGCCCATCTCAGGCCGGCGGTGCGCGCTTCACAGTTGCGGGGCAGTGGCGGAGTTTCACCGCGCTTCCCGAACATTCCAGGCGATAGCAGTTATCGGTCGAGCACCAGGGTCGAACCATGATGCAGGGGAGCGAAGCTCAGTGTACGGTGCCTGCCCGCTTCCGCCAAAATGCTGCAAAAATCCAGGATTCTTTACCTCGCGAGCGTCTTAACGCATTAAACTTTCCACAATGCCCGAATCCGGCATCCATATCAGAAGGACAGTTCATCCCCCAGAGCAGGTCCTCGGCCCCATCCCATACCCAAAGACCCATCTCCCAGAGGAACTCATGAAGAGCACCGCACTGGTCCTGACACTCTGCCTCTTCGGCGCATCCGCGGCCTCCGCGCATGCCGACATCGTTGGAAGCTCCGTCACCGGCTCCCTCC
>DATLMQ010000119.1:0-3790 GCA_035537215.1 Acidobacteriaceae bacterium | reverse complement strand
GAGCTCGCGTCGGGAGGTGTAGCTGTGTTCAGGCATGGGGGCGGCTCCGTGCGGGAGCTTTGGGTCTCAGCATAGCGGCGGAATCACTGCGGCTGAGGTGTCTGCGCAGGTTCCGGCGAGTCGGGAAAGAGCGGAATGGCCGGGTGAGGCTGGGCGGGCGCGGTACGGGCGCGGGCGGGCCGGGGCTCAGAGGGGCGGCTCTGGCCGTCCGAGGCCGAGGCGGCCGGAGAGCGCGGGCGGCTGGCGGATGGGCTGGACGTTGACGTTGGAGTTGAGTTCGCGGCAGGGCGGCCGGTGGAGCTGGAGGGCTGGCTAGCGCGAGGGCTGGCGGCCGGGGCGGGGGCAGCGGCAGGGTCCGCGGTGAAGGTTCCGGTCTGGGGGGTGGCCGGGGCACCGGGCCTGAGCTCCGCGGCGGAGGGCGTCGCGCCGGGGCTGTAGCGGTCGGGGTGGAGGGCGGGCCGGACCTTAGGGAGACCGGAGCTGGGGACGCCGGGGACGCCCCCGACCTCGTCGGAGTCGGCGGGCGGCTTGCCATCCGCGGCGGCGGCGGGCTTCGCGGATCCGCCGGCGGGGGCGGGAGGGGGCTCCTGGAGGCTGGGGAGGCGCTGGGCGAGCACGTCGGCGGCACGCTTGCTGGCCTCGGCAGCGGCGGTCTCCTCGGCCTGCGCGGCGTCGGCCTGAGCGCCGGGGGGCAGGCCGGTGGTGCTGCCGGTGACCACCAGCACCTCTTCCAGGCGGTTGAGGTCGGCCGCGGGCTTGAGGACGATGGAGGTGTAGGGCTGGTGCTGCGGGTCCGGGGTGACGGTCTGGATGGTGCCGACGGGGAGGCCGCGGGGAAAGACCTGGTCGCCGCCCGAGGTGACGACGGTTTCGCCGGGCTTGATGCGGTCGTCGGCGGTGAGGTTGGTGATCTCCACCTGGCCTACGGCGCTGCCGCGGACGATGGCGCGGATGCGGCTGGACTGGAGGACAACGCCGGCGCCGGAGTTGGAGTCGTTGATCAGCAGCAGCTGCGAGGTGTGCGGAAAGACGTCGCGGAGCTTGCCGACGATGCCGTAGGGGGTGATGACGGCCTGGTTGGAACGGAGGCCGTCGTTGGAGCCCTTGTCGAGATAGAGGAGGTGCGAGCGGTCGGAGCCGCTGGTACCGATAACCTGCGCGGCGACGGTCTTGGTGATGTATTGCTGCTGAAAGCCGAGCACGGCCTGGAGACGGCGGCCCTGGGCGGCGTCCTCGGCGAAGGCGGCCTGCTCTTCGCGAAGACGGGCAACCTCAGCGCGGAGCTCCTGGTTCTGCTCGCGGGCGCCACGGAGGTAAAGATAGTTGGACCAGAGATTACGGGTGTGGAGGCTGGCACCGTGGACGACACGCTCGACCGGAGTGACGAGGGCGACGGACCAGCGACGGAGCAGGGTGATCTTCTGGCCGTCCGGGGCAGCGCCGGGGGGCGCGCCGGGCAGATCGCCTTCCACCGGGCGCTGAACCTGCACGGCCAGGGCCAGGACCTGCACCAGGACAATGGCGATCAGCACCAGGGCGTTCTTAAACCGGAAGAAAAAAGAGTCCATCGTCGAGCGGTACGGAGGGGGATGCTTCCCCTCATTATCCCATCGTGCACGGTTGCGGAGTGTGACGATATCCCCTGCTAGCATCAAGGCCGTGACCCTCGAGCTGCGCACGCCGGTCAAGTTTGTGAAGCGTATCGGCGAGCGAGTCGCGGCGAAGCTGGCCGAGCGAGGCGTGGAGACGGTGGAGGACCTGCTGTACCACCTGCCGTTCCGGTACGAGGACCGGCTGCATCCGCGGCCGCTTGCGACGTATCAGCCGGGCGAGATGGCCTCGGTGGTGGGCGAGGTGCGCGGGGCGGTGCTGCTGCGGACACGCTCCGGGCAGATCTTCGAGATGACCGTGGGGGTGGCTCCGTTGCCGGAGGGCGGGGCGTCGATCGGCGAGGGGTCGGCCATGGGTGGGCTGCTGCGGCCGCCGCCGATCGTTGAGACGGTGAAGTGCCTGTGGTTCCACGGGGCGTATCTGAAGGACAGGATCCGGCCGGGGCAGCGGATTGCGCTGTACGGGAAGCTGGAGGGCAGCCGCAGCGGCAATGCGCCGAACGCCGTGCCGGGCAGCACGAAGTTCAAAATGGTGCAACCGACGTTTGAGCTGCTGCCGGAGCCGGGCGCGACGGGCGAGGACGCGGAGTTCACGACACTGGAGATGGGGCGGATTGTGCCGGTGTATCCGTCCCTGGGCGGGACGACGCCGTGGGGAGCGAAGCTGAGCTCGCGGTGGCTGCGGCGGGTGATGTGGACGGTGTTTCGCGAGCTGCAGGAGAGTGGAGCGCGGGCGGAGGAGACGCTGCCCGCGGCGCTGTGCGAGCGGCTGGGATTGCCAGGGAGGATGGAGGCGCTGGAGGCGCTGCACTTTCCTTCAGCGGGGACGCCGATGGTGGAGTTGATGTCGGCCCGGACCCCGGCGCACCGGCGGCTGATCTTTGAGGAGCTGTGGTATCTGGAGCTGGGGCTGGAGTTGAAGCGGCGTCGACTGCGGGAGCGGGAAGGAACGGCGTTTACGACGGACGACCGGGTACGCGACGCGCTGAAGCAGGTGCTGCCGTTCAAGCCGACGGCGGCGCAGAAGCGGGTGCTGGGCGAGATTGTGACGGATATGAAGACGCCGCGACCGATGCGACGGCTGCTGCAGGGGGATGTGGGGTCGGGCAAGACGATTGTGGCGCTGCAGGCGGCGCTGGTGGCGATGGAAAACGGCTTCCAGGTGGCGATGATGGCGCCGACGGAGATCCTGGCGACGCAGCATTATCTGTCGGCGCGCAAGCTGCTGGGAGCGGCCGTGTCGCCGAGCAAAGGACGGCCGTACAGGGTGGCGCTGCTGACGGGATCGCTGGACGATCGCGCGAAGAGGGATGTACGCGGGAGGATCTTTCGCGGGGAGACGGACCTCGCGATTGGAACCCATGCGCTGGTGGAGGAGAAGGTCGACTTCGACAACCTGGGGCTGGTGATTGTGGATGAGCAGCACAGGTTCGGGGTGCAGCAGCGGTTCAAGCTAATGCGCAAGCCGGGGGCGAGCGGCGAGGCGACGGAGCCGGATGTTCTGGTGATGACGGCGACGCCGATTCCGCGGACGCTGGCGCTGACGATGTATGGGGACCTGGATGCCAGCGTGCTGGATGAGCTGCCGCCGGGAAGGACGCCGGTGGTGACGCGGAGGATGCCGGAGGAGCGCGCGGGCGAGGTGTGGGAGTTCCTGCGCAAGCAGGTGGGGATGGGGCGGCAGGCGTACATCGTGTATCCCGTGATCGAGGGAGAGAAGGACGATCAGCCGGAGCTGGATTTCGCGGTGGATGGTGTGGGTGAGGCTGTGGTTGGCGTGGGAACGAGCGCGGGGGCAGGAGCGAAGGGCAAGAAGGTGCGGGCTTCCGCGGCCAAGGGCGCGGGCGGGCTGATGGCGGGTGAGGTCGAGCCGAAGCGCAAGGTGCAGCGGGCCAAGCTGCGGGCGGCTTCCGAGATGTTTGAGGAGCTGCGGGCGGGAGCGCTGGAAGGGCTGCGGCTGGGGCTGCTGCATGGACGGATGAGCGCGGACGATAAGGAGGTGACGATGGCGCGGTTTCAGCGCGGGGAGCTGGATGTGCTGGTGTCGACGACGGTGATCGAGGTGGGCGTGGATGTGCCGAATGCCACGGTGATGGTGATTGAGCATGCGGAGCGGTTCGGGCTGGCGCAGATGCATCAGCTGCGGGGGCGCGTGGGGCGTGGCGCGGGCAAGAGTTACT
>DATLMQ010000118.1:0-28484 GCA_035537215.1 Acidobacteriaceae bacterium | reverse complement strand
CGGCATGAGATCTTCGCGGGCGGCAAGAAGGTGGGCCTCGAGAAGCAGGAGAAGTATGACCTGGTTCTGAACGAGGAGCACGTGAACGCCGCCGCCAATGACACGTTCGAGAAGTCCGGCATTGCGAAGAATGCGCGCGAGGAGAAGATTCGCGCTCGCGATGCGAAGCTGAAGGTGGACGCCGAGAACGCCCGCATGGCCAAGCTGTACCGCAAGGAGATTCTGAAGGAGCCCGAGCTTCCCGGCGGGTTCGTGGCTCTGGGCGAGATCAAGCCCGCGGCGACTCCGGTGCAGGCCAAGGAAGAGGATCTGGTCGCAGGCGACTAGGCACTTCTGAAGGTGGAGATGAACTGAAGCCGCAGTTTTAAACGAGAGAGGCCACCCGTGAGGGTGGCCTCTTCCTTTGTGCGTGGGGATGCAATCACGAGTCGTAGAAATACGCATAAAGAGACAGTGAAAAAGTGCACCGCTATGCGATACATTAGATACAAAGATCAATTCAAAAAGCTCCCGGTAGCTCCTTCAGGTGCCGTGGGCAAGCCATACGCAAGCTGTTGGTTCACTTCGCTCGGAGGCCACATGCGAACCTGGTGTAAAGCGTTTTCCGCCGTACTCCTCTCCCTATCTTCTGTTGCTTATTCACAGAATGCGACGACCTCGCTGCGCGGGGCGGTCAAGGATCCGAGCGGCGCGGCCGTTCCGGGCGCGACGGTCGACATCGAAGATGCAGCGATCGGGTTTCACGCGAGCGGTGTGAGCAACGGGCAGGGGGAGTACTCATTCCAGCAGCTGCAGCCCGGGGAGTACACGGTGAAGGTGGTGGCGCCGGGCTTCGGCGCGGCCGTTGTGCATGCGACGCTGCTGGTGGCTCAGCCGGCAACGGTGAATGCGACGCTGTCGGTGCAGGTGGCGAACACCACCGTCGAGGTGACGTCGCAGGCCACGCTGGTGAATACGACGGATGCGACGATCGGCAACGCGATCGATAACCAGACGATCATGGCGCTGCCCAGTGAGGGGCGGCAGCCGGAGACGCTGCTGGCGCTGCAGCCGGGCGTGCTGTTTATCGGGAGCTCCAACTCCGGTGAGAGCCGCAACGGGGTGGTCAGCGGAGCACGGGCGGACCAGACCAACATCACGCTGGACGGGGTGGACAACAACGACCAGGTGTTTCCGTCGGCGTTCAGCGGCGTGCTGCGCAGCACGCTGGACTCGCTGGAAGAGTTCCGCGTCACGACGTCGAATGCGAATGCGGACCAGGGACGGTCCTCGGGCGGCCAGGTGAACATGGTGACCCGCTCCGGCACGAACGTGGTGCATGGCGCTCTGTACGAGTACAACCGCAACACGTTCGGTGTGGCGAACGACTGGTTCAACAAGTCGAGCCAGATCCAGTCGGGGAATGCGAACCGGCCGGGCAAGCTGATCCGCAATACGTATGGCGTGCGGCTCGGTGGGCCGATCAAGCGGGACAGGATCTTCCTGTTCGGGAACTACGAGGGGAACCGCCAGAACGAGGCAGCGCCGGTGGTCCGGACCGTGCCTACGGCCTCGTTCCGCGCGGGCACGATCAGCTACAAGGTGGCGGATGGGAGCGTGGTTGCGCTGTCCCGCCCGGAGATAGCGGGGATGGATCCGAACTGCTCAGGTCTCGGCACATGCCCGCAGGGACCGGGCGTAAATCCCGCGGTGCTGGCGGTGCTGAATCAATATCCCCTGCCCAATGGATCGCTGACGGGCGACGGTCTGAACACGGCTTCCTACACGTTCAACTCGCCGATTCCGATTGTTCAGAACGTCTACATCAGCCGCGCGGATTTCAATCCATCGGACAGACACCGGTTCTACGTCCGCGGCAGCTTCCAGAACGACACGACGGCGGGCAAGCAGTACTTCCCGGGGCAGGCGGCGAGTTCTACTCAGACGGACGATTCCAGGGGGCTTCTCGCGAACTACACGTGGACGCTGTCACCGAACCTGGTGAACAACGTGCGTTACGGTTTCGTGCGGCAGAGCTATGCGACGCGCGGCGTGGGCAGCGGCAACTATGTCACGTTCCGTTCGATCGACACGACCGAGGCGACGACGCGCAGCAACACTGCCCTGGTTCCGCTGCACAATGTGATCGACGACGTGACGTGGACCAAGGGCAAGCACACGCTGCAGGCAGGGGCGAACTATCGACGGTTTACGTATAACAGCACCACGGACGCGCATTCCTTCAACTCCGCGCTGACGAATGCTTCGTGGCTGAAGGGATCGCACCTGGCGAGCACAGGAGGCACGTTCGATCCGGCGGCGTTCGGTCATCCTGCGGTTTCGGGAACCTTTCGCACGAACTACGACTACGCCATGACCGCTCTGGCCGGTCTGGTGACGCAGGAGACGGACAACTTCAACTACGCTCTGTCTGCGGACGGCACGACAGGGACGCAGATGGGGGTGGGCGTTCCCGTGGGGCAGAGCTACCGCAGCAACGAGCTGGAGTACTACATCCAGGACGCGTTCAAGCCGACCTCGAACCTCACGCTGACCGTCGGGATTCGCCACACGATTCTGCAGACTCCGTACGAGATTCACGGACAGCAGGTGCAGCCGACCATCGGCATCCACGACTGGTTTCTCAATCGCGGGGTGCAGGCAGCGCTGGGCAACAGCGTGCAGCCGGAGATTCAGTTCGCTCCCTCAGGCCAGGCACGCGGTGGAAAGCCGCTGTACCCGATGAACTGGGGCAACATCGCTCCACGCTTTGCGTTTGCCTACTCGCCGGCACCGAGCGAAGGGATTCTTCACCGGATACTGGGCGGAGCGGGTCATAGTTCGATCCGTGGCGGGTTCGGGATGTACTACGACCACTTCGGGCAGGGGCTGGTGGCGAACTACGCGGCCCGCGGCTCCTTCAGCCTGAGCACCTCGCTCAACAACCCGGCCAGCAACCTGACGGCGGACACCTCTCCGCGCTTCACCGGCATTCATGACCTGCCGGGCCTGGTGGCAACGAATGCGTCTTCGATCAAGTATCCGCAGACGCCGCCGGATGATCCGTACACGACGGGCTTTGCTATCACAAACGGGCTGGACGACCGGCTGAAGACGCCGTACTCCGAGGTTTTCAATCTGTCGGTGCAGCGCCAGATGAAGAGCTTCACCCTGGAGGTGGACTACGTGGGCCGCCTTGGGCGACACCTGCTGCAGTCGATGGATCTGGCGCAGCCGCTGGATCTGGTGGACCCGAAGAGCGGTATGGACTACTACACCGCGGCCACGCTGCTGGCGAAGGCGAGCGACGCCGGCCAACACACGATTTCCAGTATCCCGTACTGGGAGGACATGTTCCCGGAGGCAGCGAGCTCCGGCAACAGCGCGACGCAGCAGATCTATTCGGATGAGTTCAATCCGGATGGAGGGTACAACGTACGCGGAAACGAGACGGAGCTGATTGCGGATCTCGACATCTTCTGCCAGTACGGCTGCCCGGGCACCCACTACGGCCGTTACTGGCCTCTGCAGTACTCGTCGCTGTTCGCCACGGGTTCCAACGGGACCAGCAACTACAACTCGGCGCAGGTGATTCTGCGTCATCCCATGAGCCACGATGTGCAGTTCGACATCAGCTACACGCTGTCGAAGTCGATGGACCTGGGGTCAGATACCGAGTCGAATCCTTCGGGACAGACGGGGGCGGACGGTGTATCCACGAGCTACGGCATGTTGCTGGACGCCTTCAATCCGCGCAAGAACTACGCGGTCTCGGACTTCGACACACGCCACCTGCTTACGGCGGACTGGGTGCTCGGAGCACCGTTCGGACATGGCCAGCGTTTTGGGGGCGGAAGCAGCCGCCTGATGGATGCGCTGATTGGCGGATGGAGCGTGTCGGGAATCGTGCGGGCCTCGAGCGGTCTGCCGTGGGGGATCTACTCCGGCGCAGGCTGGGGCACCAACTGGCAGTGGCAGAGCGCGATGGTGCAGACCGGCCCGATCAAGATGCGGAAGCACCTTGATGTCCACGGGTCGCCCCAGGTGTTCGACGATCCGCTGCAGGCGCTGGCGAATCTTCGCACACCGTATCCAGGAGAGATCGGACAGCGGAACCAGTTCCGCGGGGACGGCTACTTCAACATGGATTCGGGCGTGCACAAGACCGTTCATGTGAGTGAGCGCGTGGGCTTGCAGCTCGCCTGGGAGGTCTTCAACGTCACCAATACACCACGTTTCGACGTCCACAGTCTTGACTCGGAGTCGACCGACGACACGCAGCTTGGGGTCTACGGCGCTCTTCTGGGAAGCGGTGCAGGCGGCTCGAGCCCAGCGCGCCGCATGCAACTCTCCGGTCGCATCGAGTTCTGAACGTGGCGGAGCATAGACGGGAGAGCGGGTGCGGCTTCGGCTGCACCCGTTCTCCGTTGGCAGAGCGATAAGGCGCGAGCCGTACACTGCTGGCATGCTCAACGTGCATCCGCAGACCTTCTTTGTGGTGACCCTTGTCCTGTTGGTGCTGGGGGCTCAGCTCGGATCTTATCTGGGGCGCCGCCGGGGTGACTGGACCGAGGAGGAGTCCGCCGCGTACAAGACGATCGAAGGCTCGGTGCTGGCGCTGCTGGGGCTGCTGCTTGGGTTCAGCTTTGCGATGGGGGTGAGCCGATACGACCTGCGCAAAAGCCTTGAAGTGGCCGAAGCCAACGATATCGGAACGACGTGGCTGCGGACCGCGACGCTGGCTGAGCCGGAGCGTATGGCGGAGCAGGAGCTGCTGCGCGAGTACGTTCCGGTACGGCTGGCATTTCTGCGGGCAGGGACATCGCAGCAACGGATTGACGAAAGCATCGCGCGCGCGGGAGCGATGCAGACGAGAATGTGGGCGATCGCTTCGGGGTACGCGAGTACGCACAAGGATCCGGTGACGGCGCTGTTTCTCAGCAGCCTGAACAGCACGATCGATGTCAGCGAGGAGCGCACGGCGGCGCTGGAGAATCGAATTCCGGTGAGTGCGTGGTTGATGCTGTTGTTTATCGGCCTGGTCTCGAGCATCCTGGTGGGCTTCGAGACCGGCTCCCGATGGTTTGTTCTGAAGCTGGTGCTGCCGGTGGTGGTGGCAGCGGCACTGTCGCTTACGTTCGACCTCGACAGCTCGCGGTCCGGGTTCATCCGCGTGGAGCAGCGCAGTATGGAGCGCGTGGCGGCAGCGGTGGCAGGCTCGAGGCCATAGGCTCTGGACCGAGTCGTGGACCCTGCAGCCGCAGAGTTGTTTGCGCTGAGCACAGGACGGATGTGCGGATGTTCATCAGCGACATTCCGCTGAACGTTCGTTGACACAAGGGCGCATCCAATGAGGCAGGATCAGAATGTGACTTCGGCTTATCTCAATCGCGTCTCCACCGCCGTTCCGGACCATGATGTCCACCATGCCTTTGTGGCATTCGCAGACGGTTTGCTGGCGGATGCTCCGGACCCGCGGACGAGGTCGCTGTTTGGGCGGATGGCGGCGCGTTCCGGGATCGAGCATCGGTTTTCGGTGCTGGCTCCCGAGGGTGCGACCCCGGCCTTCTGGGTGAACGCGCATGAGTTTTATACGCGCGGGCACTTTCCGGATACGTCGCAGCGGATGGAGATTTTTGAACGGTTTGCGCCGGTGCTGGCAAAGCGCGCACTCGATGGACTGGCGCTGTCGGAGGCCGAGCGCGGCAGCATCACGCACGTGCTGGTGACTACGTGTACGGGGCTGTATGCGCCGGGGCTGGACTTCGACATCGTCGACCACCTGGGGCTGAGCCCATCGGTGGAGCGGACGATGATCGGGTTCATGGGGTGCTATGCGGCGATCAACGGGCTGAAGAGTGCGCGGCACATCGTGCGTTCGGAGCCCAAGGCGCGGGTGCTGATGATCAACCTGGAGCTGTGCACGCTGCATCTGCAGGAGACGCATGAGCTGGAACAGGTGCTCAGCTTTCTGGTCTTTGGAGATGGGTGCGCGGCGTCGCTGATCTCGGCGGAGCCGACGGGGTTTGCGCTGGACAGCTTCCGGGCGGTGATGATCCCGACCACGCGGGACCTGATCACGTGGAAGATCCGCGGGCTGGGGTTTGACATGCTGCTCTCGGGGCAGGTGCCGGGGGCGATCGGAAGGGCGCTGGAGGCGGGGTCGGCGGAGGTGCTGGGGGAGACGCCGGCGGAGGAGATTGCGTTGTGGGGTGTGCATCCGGGCGGGCGCTCCGTGCTGGATGCGGTGGAGCGCGGGCTTCACCTGGGGCCGGCGGCCCTGGGTGCGTCGCGGGAGGTGCTGGAGCGCTTCGGGAACATGAGTTCGGCGACGGTGATGTTTGTGCTGGAGCGGCTGCTGGCGCAGGCGCAGCCGAAGCAGCGAGGATGCGCGATGTCGTTTGGCCCGGGCCTGACAGCGGAAACGATGCTCTTCCATGCTGCCTGATCTCACGCTCATGGAGGCGGATGCGCGGGACGGCGCGGACGTTCGGGCGGAGCCGGCCGATCTGCCCGAGCGGATGGACGCGCCGTGCACGTACGAGGAGTTCCGGGCCTGCCTGCGCGATTTGCGGCGATGCAACCGGCTGACGCAGGCCTACAGGCCGACGATCGAATTCCTGGATCGGGCTGCGGCCCGAGGGAGGCTGCCGAAGCCGCTGCGGATTCTGGATGTGGGCTCTGGGGGCGGCGATACCCTGCGCGAGGTGGCGCGCTGGGCGAGGCGGCGGGGGATTGCCGTGGAGCTGACGGGGATCGATCTGAATCCGTATGCGGCACGCGCGGCGGTTGAGTTCGGCGCGAAGGACTCGCCGGCGCAGGAGATACGCTGGGTCACGGGGGATGTGCTCGGATATGCGCCGCCGGAGGGGACGGACCTTGTGCTCAGCTCGCTGGTGGCGCATCATCTCAGCTCGGCGGAGGTCGTGCGGTTCATCGCCTGGATGGAGCAGCATGCGGAGCTGGGCTGGTTTGTGAACGACCTCCGACGCAGCGCGAGAGCGGCGTTCTGGTTGCGTCTGCTGGCGCTCGCGATGCGATGGCATCCGTTTGTTGTGCATGACGGTCCAGTGTCGCTGCGGCGAGCGTTTCGCGAGGATGACTGGAGACGGCTGCTGGCAGCGGCGGGGTTGGAGCCTGACGCGGCTACCGTGGAGGAGCACGCGATGGCACGGCTTTGTGTGGCGAGGCTGCGATGACCGTCACGACCAGACCGGCTGGAGGCTCGTCTGCAGGGCAGGAGGCCGGCGCTCTGGATGTGCTGGTGCTGGGCGGCGGCCTGGCGGGCGCGGCGGCCGCGATCGAGCTGGCGCGGGGAGGCTGGAGAGCGGCGGTGGTGGACCGCGCGGATGGGGCCCATGACAAGGTCTGCGGAGAGTTTCTGAGCGCGGAGGCGATTCGGGATTTGGCAGCGCTGGGCGTGGATCCGGAGGCGCTGGGTGCTTTGCCCATCGCGGCGGTGCGTCTGGCGGGCCGGCTGGGTGTCTCGGAGGCGCCGCTGCCGTTTGCGGCGCTTTCGCTGACAAGGCGCGTGCTTGACGATGAGTTGCTACGAACGGCGGCGGACGCGGGTGCGCTGGTGCTGCGTGGACGGTCGGTGGAGGGGCTGCATCGGCAGGCGGACGCGTGGTCGGCGGAGGTGGCCGGGCCCAGGGGGAGCACGATGCTGCGGGCGCGGCACATCCTGCTCGCGACAGGCAAGCACGACCTGCGAGGGCTGCCGCGACCGGCGGGATCGCAGAACGATCTGGTCGCCTTCAAGATGTACTTTCGCCTTGAGGCGGAGCAGGCCGCGGCGCTGGACCGGCATGTGGAGCTGGTGCTGTTTCGGGGCGGGTATACGGGTTTGCAGATGATGCCGGACGGTGCTGCCAACCTGGCTGCGCTGGTGCGCAAGAGCACGCTGCGGCAGATGGGCGGAGGGTGGGAGGCGCTGCTTGCGGCGATGCAACGGGACAGCCCGCACCTGCGTGCGCGGCTCGCCGGGGCGCAGCAGCTGCTGCCAAAACCGCTGGCGGCGAGCTCGATTCCGTACGGCATGCTGCGCCGGCAGGCGGTGGCCGATGGTGTGTGGGCGGTGGGCGATCAGGCGGTGGTGATTCCGTCCTTCACGGGGGACGGTATGTCGCTGGCGCTGCATAGCGGGCGGCTGGCGGCGCGCATGCTTCTCGCCGGCGAAACCGCGGAGGCGTTTCAGAGGGCGCTCCATGACCAGGTGCGGCGGCAGCTGGCGTTTGCGATGGTGATTTCGCATGCCGTGCTGGTGCAGCCGCAGAGTATGGGTGTGGAGCTTTCCGCGCGGGTGTGGCCGGGTGTGCTGCGGGGCATCGCGGCGGGAACCCGGCTGGCCGCACGTCATCATCTGTCGCCGACACAGGAAGGGCATCGCGTCACACGATAGTGCGGGTATGCTGTTTCGGATGACGCCACGCCGCCCCGCGACCGAAAGCCGCCTTCCCGCCATAGATGCGTATATCGCCGCCGCCGCACCGTTTGCGCAGCCGATCCTCAGCCACATCCGCGAGCTGGTCCACAAAGCGGTGCCGGAGGTGGAGGAGGCGATCAAGTGGTCGCACCCGTTCTTTGTGTATCGGGGGATCATCCTTGGAAACATGGCGGCGTTCAAGCAGCATTGCAGCCTGGGCTTCTGGGGGCCGGAGATCGCGGCCAAGCTGCGCGAAGACGGCCTGTACAGCCGGGAGGGGATGGGCGTGCTTGGGCAGTTGAAGTCGCTGGAGGATCTGCCCGGGGACCGTGAGCTGCTGAGCTACCTGCGCGCCGGCGCGAAGGTGATCGACGACGGAACACGGACCAGGAGCGTCGTCCGCGCAAAGGGCGTGCCCAAGCCGCCGCCGGAGGTGCCTGCGGCGCTGGCTGCGGCGCTGAAGAAGAACAAGGCGGCCGCGAAGCAGTTTGACGCCATGCCGCCGGGCAGCCAGCGCGAGTACTGCGATTGGATCGCCGATGCGAAACGGGAGGAGACTCGCGACAAGCGGCTGGCTACGGCGATGGAGTGGATCGCGGAGGGGAAGCGTCGCAACTGGCAGTACGAGGCCCGGGGTTAGGCGCTGCACGGAAGGCCAGTGCAGCCGGTCAGCGCCGGAAGTGGGCGAGCAGGAAGAGGATCAGAGAGACCAGCACGCTCAAGAGCAGGCTGGTGCCCAGAGGGGCGAACACGCTGACGTTCTTGCCCCTGTAGGCGAGGTCGCCGGGCAGTCGACCCAACGGCAGGCCCAAGCGGCCGAGCAGCATGACGAGTAGACCCAGCCCGACCAGCACCATCCCCGCCATCACCAGCCATCGGCCCATGGCTATAGGATGCGGCCGCGATCGATCACAGATGTGTGTGTCAGCATGGCCCGTAGGGGCGACCCCTCCAGGTGACGGTCTCACCCGGACCGATGATGCCATCGTCACGCCGGAGATGGCGCGCTCTCGCGTCCTTCGGCGCTCTCCATGTGGAGAGCGATACTGAGGGACAAATGAAAGCAGCGCTCCGGAGGCGCTGCTTTCTTCGTCTCGATGGTGATGAGCTCCACTAGAGCTCCATCGCGTGTTCGCTGACTAGCGCTTTCGCGCGCCCCAGGAACTCCTCCACGCTCTGCGAGCCCTGATCTCCCTTGCCGCGCACCCGCACGCTGACCGAGTCGGTGGCCGCTTCCTTGTCGCCGACGACAAGGATGAACGGCACCTTCGCCACACCGAAGTCGCGGATCTTGCTCTGCATCTTCCCGTTGCTGGCATCGAGCTCAACGCGCAGCCCGGCCGCTTCGAGGCGCTGCTTCAGCGACTCCGCGTAAGCCAGGTGCTTCTCGTTCGAGATCGGAACGAGGCCCACCTGTACGGGGGCCAGCCAGAACGGGAACGATCCTGCGTAGTGCTCGATAAGCACGCCGAAAAAGCGCTCCACGGAGCCAAACAGCGCGCGGTGGACCATGACCGGCTGATGCCGCTCGCCATCTTCGCCCACGTACTCGAGCTCAAACCGCTTTGGCAGGTTGAAGTCGAACTGCACGGTGGAGAGCTGCCACAAACGTCCGAGCACATCCACGAGCTTTACATCGATCTTGGGACCGTAGAACGCGGCCTCTCCTGGAAAGCTCTGAAAGTTGAGACCGCGACGGGTGAGCACATCGCGCAGCGCACCTTCGGCGTGCGCCCAATCCGCATCGCTTCCGACAAACTCGCCGGCCTTGTTCGGATCGCGCGTCGAAAGTTCCACGCGATACTCCTTGAAGCCGAAGGTCTGCAGCACCGCCTCAGCAAAGTCGAGACAGGCTTCGATTTCGCGGGTAATCTGCTCCGGCGTGCAGAAGATGTGCGCGTCGTCCTGCGTAAACCCACGCACGCGCAGCAGACCGTGCATGGTTCCGGAGCGCTCGTAGCGGTAGACATTGCCAAGCTCGGCATAGCGCTGCGGAAGGTCGCGATAGCTCTTGGGCGTGGACTTGTAGATGAGGATGTGGCCCGGGCAGTTCATCGGCTTCAGCCGGTACTCCGCATCGTCGAGCTCCATCGGAGGATACATGTTGTCCGCGTAGAAGCCCTCGTGCCCGGAGATCTTCCAGAGCTCGCGGCGCATGATGTGCGGCGTAAACACCAGCTGATAGCCGCGCCGGACGCACTCGTCGCGCATCCAGTCTTCCATCGTCTTGCGGATCAGCCCGCCCTTGGGGTGCCAGAAGATCAGGCCGGCGCCGGCGACCTCCTGGATGGAGAACAGGTCGAGCTGCTTGCCCAGTACGCGGTGGTCGCGGGCCTTGATCTCCTCCAGGTGCTTGAAGTGCGCGTCGAGGTCCTTCTGCGAAAAGAAGGCCGTGCCATAGATGCGCTGCAGTTGCTGGTTGTCCTCCTTGCCCAGCCAGTACGCTCCTGCGATCGACATCACCTTGAAGGCCTTCACGCGGCCGGTGGAAGGCACATGCGGGCCGCGGCAGAAGTCCGTGAAGTTGCCGTTTTTGTAGAGCGAGATGGTGTCGCCCGGTTTTGTGAAGCGTTCGATGAAGTGGATCTTCATGAACTCGCCGTGCTCGCCGTAGACCTTCAGCCCCTGCTCGCGCGGCTCCTCCACGCGCTGAAACGGCTCATCCCGCTTGACGACCTCGGCCATGCGCTGCTCGATGGCCGCCAGGTCGGCTTCTGTGAACGGCGTCTCGCGGTACACATCGTAGAAGAAGCCGTTGTCCGTAGCGGGGCCGTGGCCCAGCTTGGTCTCCGGGAAGAGCTCAAGAATGGCCGTCGCCATGACGTGCGCGGCGGAGTGGCGCACCACCCGCAGCGCGGCCGGGTCGGACTCCTTCAGCAGCTCCAGCGCGACGTCCTCGGCCAGAGGTCCGTTGAGATCGGCGAGCCGTTCCCCGGCCGATTCCTGCCCGGCGTACATCGCCTCCTCGGTCTGCGCCGCCTTGGCTTCGTCCGCGGCGGTCTCGGCGGGTGCGGCGGTGTTCAGGGGGCGCACGCGCGCCACCACGACGGCGGCAGCCAGCCGCGGCGAAATGCTGTTGGCGATCTCCATCGGCGTCGTCCCGCGCGCCACCTCGCGCACGGAGCCGTCAGGAAGCTGAATACGGATCAGGTCACTCACCCCCCAAGGATAGAGCAAGCCACGCTCCGGCTCCCCGCAGCCTCCGCCCCCCGAGGGGTCACGGTACGATGGACGTATTACGGAAGCGCCGGAACCGGAAGAAAGTTGTAGCCGCGCACGGCAAACGCGCCATCGTGTACCGGGGACGATAACCCCTAAAGTCCATGCAGCGATTCTTTGAGGTTTTCCCCCACGATGCAGATTCTGTGCAAGGCCTCCGACACCTCCTCTGACGTCCGCTGTACGGTGTGTGGACAGGGATTTCTTCTGTACTGGACGCGTTCTTCAGCCGAGGATCGTCGCGCGGTGGCCGAGATCCAGACCATGCTCCATTCCCACCACCAGAGCGGCGATGAGCCCGTCGGGCATCCTCCCCTGGAGTTTTCGCTCTCGGTCATGCTGATGCCCGCTTATCGAGAATCGCTCGGCGCCTATGCCTGAGCGGGCGACCGGCGCCTTGCGCAGCGCTTAGGCTATCCTCAGAGGGAACGCTGCCTTCCCCCTCTGGAGCTTCATGCCGCGCTCGCAGTTTCGCTCTCTCTGGGCTTCGGTGCCCCGGCCCCTGCGTCTCTTCTGGATCGTCTACATCGCGTATACGGCGCTCGCCTGGGCTGTGTGCGGCTGGCACTTTCTGCACGGCGATCCGCAGGCATACTCCAGCCCGTTCATTCACAAAGCAGCTGATCCCTTCACAGACCTGCGCACCTATACCGCGCGCTTCCGGCTGTTTCATACGCCGGCTTTCTTTGCGCCCTCCAGCGACTACCGCCTGCCCTACTTCGCCTACCCGGCGACGGCCTCGCTTGTGTACTGGCTCTTCTACCATCTGCCGCATACGACACTGATGTATCTCGCCCTGGCGACCGCATGGATCTGTGCGCTCACGGTGGGGCTCGCGTCCGTGCTCGCGCGGCAAGGCTGGCCGAGACTAGCGGCGTGGAGCGCTGCCGTGCTCACCGCCGCACTCTCCTTCCCCCTCGACTTCATGCTGGAGCGCGGCAACATCGAGCTGGTGGTCTGGATGCTGCTGTTTGTCGGACTGTTTTGCTGGCTGCGGGGTAGAAGCAGCCTCGCCGCTGCTTTCCTGGGGGCTGCCGCCGCTATCAAGTGGGTTCCCATCGTCTTTTGCGGTGTGCTCTTCCGGCGGCGAACGCTCTCTTCGTTCGCACTGGCGGTGCTATCCGTAGTGGCCATCACTGCGTTCGCGCTGTGGTTTGCGGGGCCTTCGATGGTGAGCGCGTTCCATGGGTTCAACGGAACGGTCTCCAGCTTTCAAGCCAATTACTCCGCCGTGGTGCGAAGTGAGGAGATCGGCCTGGATCATTCTCTTTTCGCTCTGGTGAAGGTGCTTGGTCTGGCCGCGCACCGGGAAATCTCCGCCTGGCTGCCACGGTATTACCTGCTGGCGGGGAGCGTCGCACTGGGGCTGTTTCTGTTCCGCGCCGTTCATCTTCCGATCCTGAATCGCCTGCTGTTCCTCACGACCATGGCGTTGCTGTTGCCGCCCACCTCGGCGGCCTACACGCTGGTCTACCTGTATGCCCCATGGCTTCTGCTGGTGCTGGCTTCGCTGCACATGGACAGGGCTCCAGAGATCGCAACGCAGTATCGCTTGTCCGTTCTTCTGCTCTGCTTTGTTCCGCTGCTGGCTCCGTTCAGCCTCTTCGTCGTGCATGGGCAGCGCTATGGCGGACAGGTCCAGACAGTCGCGCTTCTGGTGCTGCTTGTCCTTGCTCTCTGCTGGCCCGTCTCTGACGCGTTGTGGCGCGATGCACTGAAGCTGCCCGAGCACGGCTGAGCACAAATTTACGTGCAATTAAGCAACACCGCAGGAGATCCATGCCAGAGCGAAAGATTGTGTTCACCTTGCCGCCGGTCCGGTGGGCCAGAATCTTCGAGGTGATCGACTGGCCTGGCATCTTCGGCGTCCGCGCCACACCCCTGCAGGAAGTCCTGAACGCTACATACGGCCGTACGGGGCATCACGTTAGCCGTTCCGTCCTACACTTTGCGCCCTCAACCAGGTAAGGGGCGCCATCCTGCCAGACCAGCCCCACCCTGGGCTTGGAGGCATCAGGATCGTAATCGCTCAAGCATCGCTGATTTACACCCGTAGGTCATCATAAAAGAACACGCAATGCCTCTTGTCGACCGTGCTCCTCATTCTCTTCCTCGTAGCTCCATGCGGCTCTTCTCGGCCCAAGGCCTCCTTTGTGCTTTCATTGTCGGGGTTTGCCTCTTTGCCCCGTGGCCGATCGCAGAGATCGGGATCAATGATGACTGGTCCTATATACGCACCGCACAGGTGTTCGCGGAGACCGGCCGCTTTGTCTATAACGGCTGGGCGGCAGCCATGCTGGGTTGGCAGGTCCTCTGGGGAGCCTTGTTCGCAAAGGTGTTCTGCACCTCGTTCATATGCATCAGGCTCTCCATGGTGCCCCTTGCATTGGCCTGCGTCCTGGTCTATCGCGCTGTTCTGCGGCGCTTCGGGCTCAATCAGGAGCATGCAACGTTTGGCGCCCTTTGCCTGGCGCTCTCGCCTCTGTTCATACCCTTGGCGGTCACGTTTCTTTCAGATATCCCAGGGCTGCTTGGGATATTCGTGTGCATCTATCTATGCCAGCATGCCGTATCGGCGAAACAGGCAAAGCACGCCATGCTGTGGCTCGCAGCTGCAGCCCTTAGCAATATCGCACTGGGAACGGTTCGTCAGATTGCGTGGCTCGGAGTTCTCGTCATCGTTCCCTGCTGCGGATGGTTGCTGCGAAGACGGGGGCGCTTGGTCGTCCCCCTGACGGTTGTCTTTTGGTTGACCGGCATTGTTTGTATTCGTCTGGCGCTAGCGTGGTTCGTGCATCAGCCTTATTCGATTCCGGAGAAATTGCTCCCGGGCCGGATCTCCACAGACGTCATTGTCAACATGCTCGTTGAAGTGATCCGGGCGACGCTCACCGTGTTGCTCTTGGGCCTTCCGGTGTGGATGACGGGAGCAGCTGCAATCTGGCCACCTCGCAAAAAACATCTGCTCACCGTTGTACTGGTGATGGGTCTGTTCGTTCTAACGTGTGGTGTGCTGAAGCACCTTGGAAAGACTTACCTGATCGTACCCCCGTGGCTGGGCAATATTGTGGGGTCATCCGGGATCATGCAGTCTCAAGGCCTGTTCGGGCCCACACGCCGCGTTCCGGCCGGCCCGAAACTCCTGGTGCTGGGAATCCTGCTAATGACCATGACGCTGTTCGTAGCTGCATGGCGGACCTTTCGTTCGTTGCCGCGCTTGGAATCCGTGGACGCACAGCAGATCGTCTCGCGTCGCGCGATGTACGTACTTCTGATTCCGTTTCTCTGCGCCTATTGCCTTCTGCTCTTGCCGCGTGCGGGCTCGATAGCGTTGTTTGATCGATATCTGCTGGAGGTCATGGCGGTTCTGTTGATCTTCTCTCTCCGCTGGCACCAGGAAAAAGTGGATGGGCGCGTTGCTCTGCTCGCAAAGGGCACCATGGCCATCTATGCCGCTGTGACGATTGCTGGCACCCATGACCTGTTCGCCATGGATCGGGCCCGTGTCCGCCTTGCGGAAGAGGTAGAGAGATCAGGAATCCCTCGAACGGCGATCCGCGCGGGCTTCGAATACGATGCGATCACCCAGGTGGAGGCATGGGGCTACTACAACGATCCACGGATCGAGACGCCCCCCAACGCGTATCGCCCCCAGCCGACGCCTGAAGGTCCGTGCGATTACACACTCCAGAACTTCGTACCCGCCGTGTCTCCCGAGTACGAAGTTGCTGCTGACCCTTCCCCTTGCTTAGGCCCCGGCCCGTTCGCACCCGCTTCCTACCACACCTGGCTTCCCTTGGGAACGCGTTGGCTATTTGTCGGAAAAGTGCCTAAACGGCATTGAGGAGCAACATGCAACCGCAGAACAAACAAAGACAGACGAGGGCAACAGAGGCAGTTCACGCAAACCTCTGTTTCGCCTTGGCCGGCACGTGCTCCGATTTCCGCAGAGCAGTTGACCGAAAGCTCACGGCGTTAGCCGAAGGAAGAATTTCCGCCGCAAGCCCCAGGCTTACGTCTCCTTCCGGACTCGCGATCCTTTCGCTGCGGCTTTCGACCGTTTGACGGGGGCCGTCTTCTTCACTGCTGTCTTCTTCGCTGCGGCCACCTTCACAGCTTTCTTCTTCGCTGGACTCTTCGCCGTGACGGCGGGCGCTGGTCTCTTTGCGGAAGCTCCTGGCACTGGCGATGCCGCTGTCTTCCGGCCTCGCCGGCCAGCCTCGATCTGCTGTTTGATCTCCGAGTTCAGCTCATCCACGCTCAGCGAGGTCGCCGACTTCCGCAGCCGCTCGAGGCCGTAGAACGCCCGCTTCTCCGGCGAAAAGACGTGCACAATGAAGTCCACATAATCCAGCAGAATCCACTCCGCCTGCCGCCTGCCCTCCACCGAATTCGCATACGTGCCGAACTCGCGCTTCAGCCGCAGCTCCACCTCGTCAGCGATCGCCACATTCTGACGATCGTTGGTTCCGTTGCAGATCAGGAAGTAGTCGGTAAGGCCGCTCTCGGCCGGATCAAGAGCGAGGATGCGGATATCTTCCGCTTTCTTGTCCTCGCAGGCGCTGGCCGCCGCCGCCAGCATCTGGTTCGTCTGTGTTGATGCCATCGATTTCCTCGCCCCCCAATCGTAGCGCAGGGCTCTCAAACTTGTTCTCTTCCGCGCCCTGCCTGCTGTCTTCAGCCAGCAATGGTGCTTCTCATACGACGCCGCTCACGCTCCATAGAGGTGATGCTCTCGGATGTAGTCCAGCACAGCCCCCGGTACCAGATCGCGGCAGTCCTCGCCCGCCCGCAGCCGAGCCCGGATCGCCGTCGCACTCTCCGGTTCAGCGATGCCGTCCAGCGGATGAACGTGGGCGCGCTGCTGGGGTGTCAGCCCCAGTCCATCCTCGGAGAGCGCGGCCTGCGATGGCCGGCTCACCACAATCCAGTGCGCGAGGGCCAGCAGCTCGTCGGAGCTGCGCCACTGCCGCAGCGACAGAAACGCATCGGCGCCGACAATCACGAACAGATCGGCATCGGCTGGCAGTGTCGGCTGCAGCCGTCGCAGCGTATCGATCGTGTAGTTGGATCCGCCGTCGGGTCGCGGGCCGTCCACATCGGTGGCCTGCAGCAGATCCCGTCCTCCGCAGGCGAGCTCCACCATGCGCAGACGGTCGTCGAATCCAGCCTCGGCAGCCTTCGACTTGAGCGGCTGTCGTCCCACGGGTGCGAGCAGAACTCGATCCAGCGCAAAGATCCGCGCCGCCGCACGCGCAACCACCAGGTGACCGCGATGCGGAGGGTCGAACGTCCCTCCGAAAAAGCCGACGCGCATCGTTTCATCTTACGCAGCACGGAGTCCGCGCACCGTCGGCTACGCGGCCTTGGCCCTGCGCCGCCCACCCGTGCTCTGGCGAGGCTCGGTCCCGTCCCTGGACGCCCGTTTTTGCGACAATGCCGGCCGGCCGGCTCCCTTCGCTGCACGCATTCCATCCAGCTTCGCAACGTAGGCGGCCAGCCGCTCCGCGCGGAGCAGCTGCAGCACACCCCCCAGCGAATGATCCGCCCCGAGATCCTTCGCCGCCCGGTCACTCAGATCCAGCAGATCGTGCCAGGCGCCGCCAGCGTCCTGCACCTCCTCCATCCGCTTCGCAGCCGCCGCGGCCATTGGTCCGGCGAGCGTCTCGCACTGGTACCGCGCCCGCTTCGTCGTCTTGCGCAGCTCATGCAGATGCTCTACATCCATGTGCCGGGATCGAAGCGCGCGCTCCACTCGCCGGCTGATCGACTCCGCCAGATCCTCCGCTCGCGCCTCGAGATCCTCCGCCGGCTTCAGCGCCCGCAGCAGGTCTTCCAGCTCTCTGGCGACCTTGGGTTGACGGCGCTGAAGATAATCCACAAGCTTATGCTCAGCCCGGCTACGCTCCTGGCGCAGGTGCTTCTGCAACGTCTCCCGGTCGCGGTCCAGATGGCCGGAGTCCTCACCCTGCACGCTCAACTGCCCTTCATCATCCGCGAGCAGCTTGTCCTGCACATCGCAATCCCGCACCTCTCCTGCCAGCCGCCGGAGCTTGCGCAGCCGCTTCAGCAGCTTCTCCGCGGGCTTGCGATAGCGCGGCAGCCCGGAGATCATCCGCAGGAGCTCCAGCTGGGCCTCCACGCGGCGTGTCTCCGTGCGCAGCTCGTGAACTGCTTTGCGGGTGGGCTCGGCGAGGCAAACCGAAAGCGCGGCCTCCAGCTTGGTAGCCTGGTCGCGAAGGGTCTGCACCGGTCTGGCAACAGAATCTGGCATACCATCTTTGGATGCAGGCAGTTGGGGGAGCGCTCCTGCACTCCATCGCCTGCTCCGTCCGCGATCAAGCGCACCCCACGGCCATCTCTCCGGAGTAAGGCACCGATCTAGCAGTGGGGATCGCGCTACTTTCGAGGCCGCATGAGCGAGGGGATGTTCGCCAGCTTCGAACACGATCACTTCTTTCAGGCCGAAGGTGGTAACGGCACAGTGATGCGCGGCGGGTTGCGTTTTGCTGTGCCGCTCAGTCCTCTTGGCCTCATCGCAGAGAGGATCGCTCTTCGGCGGTACTTGACCCGGTTTCTGCTTGACCGGAATGCCACCAGCGACGTGTGGCGGAATCTTCCGAAGATTGGCGAAGGTATCTTGTCTAGAAGCGCTCTCCGGACTACGTGCATCGAACACAAAGCGCCCCACCTGCAGCGCAACACCGCACCATGTTTACGCTTCGCGACAGCATCCTGATCCACGCTCCCGTCGAACGCTGCTTTGCGCTCTCCACAAGTGTGGCTATTGTGCAGAAGGAACTCGGCATGCACCCGGTCTCGGGACGCACCGAGGGCCTGGTGCGCGGTGGAGATACGATCCGCTGGGAGGGCATGCAGCTTGGCTTTCCCAACTTCCACGTGTCGCTGATCGTGCCCGAGACATGGGATGCTCCGCGTTTTTTTCAGGACCGCATGATCGCAGGCCGGTTTCGCAGCTTTGAGCACGATCACCGCCTGACGCCCAGCATCGATGGCGTACTGCTCGACGATGAGCTGCGCTTCACCATGCCCTTCGGCGCGATCGGAGATCTGGTCGGCAGGAAGGTGCTGGTGCCGCACATTCGCGGGCTCATGCGCCGTCGCTTTCATCTGCTCAAACGCATCGCCGAAAGCGATGAGTGGCGGCAGTTCCTGCCCGCCTGAACTTCGCTTCGCAAAGTCCCTTGGCGGCCGCGTGCATCGAACCCGAGCAGAGGTACCGCGCGATGAAGGCTGTCGTTCTACACGAGTATGGTCCGCCCTCCAGGCTGAAGTACGAGGACTTTCCCGACCCCAGGCCCGGCCCCGGCGAGGTGCTGGTCAGCGTGCAGGCCGCGAGCCTGAACCCGGTGGACTGGAAGATGCGCTCCGGCGCGGCGAAGGACCACTTTCCGGTCGCCTTTCCGGGCGTGCTGGGCCGTGATGTCGCGGGCCTGGTGCGCGAGCTGGGCGAGGGTGTGCAGGGCTTTGCCGTGGGCGACCGCGTCCTGGCGCTCGCCTGGGCCACGTACGCCGAGCTTTGCGTGGTCAAGGCTTCCGATCTCGCGAAGATCCCGAGTGGTCTGGAGATGACCACCGCGGCGGCCGTGCCGCTGGTCTCGCTCACGGGCGATCAACTGATCCGGCGGGCCACGGAAGTGCAGCCCGGCCAAACGATCATCCTTACGGGAGCCACGGGGAGTGTCGGCCGCTGTGCGTTGTTCGCCGCGCTGGAGCTCGGCGCCCGCGTCGTTGCCGGGGTGCGCAAGAAACAGATGGAGGAGGCCCGGCAGCTGGGCGCCTTCGAAGCCATCGACCTGGATGACGACGAGGCGATCGCCCGGGTCGGGACCATGGACGCTGTGGCGGACACGGTGGGCGGTGAGGTCGCGTCGAAGCTGCTGGGCAAGGTGAAGCCGGGCGGCAACTACGGCAGCGTGCTGGGGCCGCCGAAGGATGCCGCGCTGCACCCGACGGTCAACATCAGGCCCATGACCGCGCAGCCGGATCCGGCGACGATCCTGCACTATGCCGAGGCGGTCCGGGACGGCCGGCTGAAGCTGCCGATCGAGTGCGTGATGCCATTGCGTGAGGCCGCCGAAGCCCACGCCCTCGCGGAGAAGGGCGGCATCGGCAAGGTCATCCTGACGCCCTGAAAGGAACGGATCTTCCGCCACTCGACATCACCGTGAGTTCGGCGGGAGGACCGGCGCCTGAGGGTTGTGCTTCCGAGTGCAGCGAAGGTCGCGTGCAGGCCGTCTGGTATTCTCCGGGGCGACTCCCTTTGGAGGATCTTTCATTTGCGTCCAGCCTCGTTCTCCGCAGCTCTCGGTCTCGGCTTCGCCCTTTCGCTAGCCCCCGCGTCCTCGGCGCAGACGGGCGCGCCGACGCCACCACCCAAGCCGCTGCCCGGCTCCATCGCCGCGCATCCAGACTGGCCGCGGGGGAACCCGGCGGACGTACAAACGATCGATGGTCTGATGGCCGCGCTGTACGACGTGATCAGCGGACCCGCCGGCAAGCCTCGCGACTGGGATCGCTTCCGGTCGCTGTTTCTGCCGGACGGCCGCCTCGGCGTCATCCGGCCGCAGCGCGAGGCCGCCAATGGCCAGCCCGCACGCCCCGCGGACGCCGTCTTCCTGACGCCGCAGGACTACATCGATCGCGATGACCCGTTCTTCAAGGCCAACGGTTTCTTCGAGCGCGGCATCGCCAACCGCGTGGAGGAGTTCGGCAACCTTGTCAGCGTTTGGAGCACCTACGAGAGCCGCCATGCGGCCAGCGAGCCTCCCTTCACGCGTGGCATCAACTCGCTGCAACTGGTCCATGCCGAGGGACGCTTCTGGATTGCCAGCATCCTGTGGGACGACGAACGCTCCGGGGTGATCCTGCCCGAGAAATATCTCGGTAAATAGCGCGAGGTCCTTGAAGGGTTTTCTTTCCTTGTAATTACGCCGCTTTAGCGCGCGCAGAGCTGTGCTGTTGCCCTTGAGATCACCCCCCGCGGTACATCTCAGGGGTGCGTCCGTGCACTCGAACTCAGCATGAAGATCGTCCGCAAGAACAATCCCATCCTGGTCATCCACGGCGGCGCCTGGGCCATGCCCGACGACGCCGTGGCCGCACATGAAAACGGCATCCGCAACGCCCTCGCTGCCGGCTGGGCGATTCTTTCCCACGGCGGCACGGCGGTGGACGCCATTCAGGCCTCCATCGCCTCCATGGAAGACGACGAGATCTTCGACGCCGGCCGCGGCTCCTTTCTCACTCGCGATGGCCGTGTGCAGCTGGACGCGCTGATGATGTCCGGCCGGGATCTGCGGGCGGGCGGGGTCGCCTCGGTCGAGCGCATCCGCAATCCCATTCACGCCGCACGGCTGGTGATGGACCGCTCCCCGCATGTGTACTTCACCGGCTCTGGCGCGGAGAGCTTCGCCGCCGAGCACGGCATGCAGCTGGTCGACAACGAAGAGCTCATCATCCCTCGTGAACGCGAGCGGCTGGCTGAATTCCACCGCGACGAGGCCGCGGGCTACCCCGACCTGACCTTTGCCGGCATTGCCCTGGCGCTTACGGGACCGGTCGCCAACCTCTCGACCCGCCGCGGCCCCGAGGATCGAAGTGGATCGCGCCAGCTGCCGGAAGCTCCTGTCCCGCAGCCCCCGGCCAATCCCATCTCGGAGTCCACCCGGCCTATCGCGGCCACGTTCGCTGCCGCCCCGCACATCGAAGAGGACCACCTCGCTCCCGATCCGGTTCTGATGCAGACCGCGGTGGACGGCGCTGTGGAAGAGGGCCTTCCCGCCGAGCTCCGCCCCCTTGATCCCACGCTCCACTCCCACGACACGGTGGGCGCCATCGCTCTGGACACGCGCGGCAACCTCGCCGCGGGCACCTCCACCGGCGGCACGCTTTCGAAGTCTCCGGGCCGCGTCGGGGATTCTTCTCTGATCGGCTGCGGCTGCTATGCGGACAACGAGGCCGCCGCCGCCTCGCTCACCGGCTGGGGCGAGCCCATCATGAAGCTCGTGCTTGGAAAGTGGGCCGTAGACCGCGTCCGTTCCGGAGCGTCGCCGCAGCAGGCCGCGTCCGATGCGATCGCTTACCTGCAGGCCCGGCTGGGCGGGCGCGGCGGCATCATTCTCCTCGGCCCGGACGGCCGGCTCGGGATCGCCCACAACACGCCACGCATGGCCTGGGGCCTGGCCACCGACGAGGGGCAGCAGATCGGCACCGTTCGCCATCCATAACCTCCGGTCGCGCTGTTCTGCATCCAAGCCGTCTAGAGGCGGCATCGACCATCAGGAGAGCCGTCAGGAGGGTTCAATCCATGCGCAAGCTTATCGTGTGGGGCAGCATCATCTCGGGAGCCGTCGCGGCTTACCTCATGTACAAGCGCGGCGAATCCTTTACCACCATCGCCAAGAAGGCCACGTCCAACCCCATCGGTTCACTGGTCACGGAGCTCTCTGGCGCACAATCGTAAGTAGCGCCTCCGCATGACCGCCGATCTGTTTCCCAACCAGAACGTTTCACCAGAACCGGAAGATGTCCGCCGCGCACTCACGCCGGAGCAGGCGGACAAGCTTCCCCACATCCATCGGCTCCTGCTGAAGCACTACGGCGAGCCGCCGGCGCGCGTTCCGTGGGACCCGCTCACGCAGTTCGTCTACTCGCTGCTCAGTGCCCGCACCAAGACGCCGCAGGCCCACCAGGTGATGCGAGACCTCGAGCGCGCCTTTCCCGGCGCCGGCCCCGGCAGCTGGGAGGCTCTTCGCGATGCTCCGGTCGCGGAGCTGGAACGCGCCATCGGCATCGTGACCTTTCCCGAGCTCAAAGCGCCGCGCCTCAAGGCTGCGCTGGAGCAGATCACTGCCCGCACCGGCGCGCTCTCGCTGGACTTCCTTGCCCGCTACCGCACCGACAAGATCCGCGACTGGCTCGAGCAGTTCGAAGGCGTGGGTCCGCAGGTCTCGGCCGCCGTGGTCAACTTCTCCACCCTCCGCCGCCGGGCTCTCTCCATCGACGCCAACCACCTTCGCGTGATCCAGCGCCTCTGCGTGGTGCCCCGCGCGGACGCGGCGACGACGGAAGAGCGTCTCATGCGTCTTGTCCCCGAGACCTGGGACGCGGCCATGCTCGACGAGCACCATTCGCTGGTGAAACTCCACGGCCAGACACTCTGCACCTTTGCCGATCCGCGCTGCCCCGAGTGCCCGCTTCTCGACCTCTGTCCCACGGGACAGCGCAACGTGCGCGAACTTCACCTCACGCCGCTGGCCTAGCTCCCTGTTCGCCTAGCTCCCTGTTCGCCTAACCCTCTGTTGGCCTAACTTCCCGTCTCGAAGATCTGCAGCCGTTCCGTGCGGTGCCGCAGCCGCATACCCGGCACACGCGCCACCTGCTCTTCGCACTTGGGCCACAAAAGCACCACGATCACGTGCCGTGGCGCGCGCTCCAGCGAACGTTCCAGGTTGCCGAGCACCTCCGCCATGGTCGCGGCTCCGAAGGGGTTGAACATGTACAGCACGATCGGCCCGTCGGGGAACACGAACTCCTTCGCATTCAGGTGCAGGGATGCGATCGGGCCTCCGCTCCGCCGCCTTCGGAAGCTCCGGATGTTGGCGCAGGCCTGCGCATGCAGCGCCTCCGTAAACTCCACACCGATGATCTGTCGAAACGGCAGCTCCGCGGCCACAAACAGCGTCCGCCCTTTACCGGAGCCGAGGTCGACGTAGCTGTACGCGGACATATCCTTGCCAGGAATCTGCCGCAGGGCTTGGCGGATATGCGCCGGTCTGGCCGGCTGATACATCGTGCTGTCGCCGATCTGGTTCTCCGCAAGGCCCGCGGTCTGCAGTGTCACGTTGCCGGAGGTGCGCACGCGCCGGGTCCGGTCAAACCACTGATCCTGGAAGAACTCGCGGACCGTTCGCCACACGTCTCCGACACGGTCTCGGATTCTGGCCATCTCTCCCCCGAGACGATCAGATGCGTCGTGTCGGATCCCGTGGGAACGCAGCTCGACTCGGCCCGGATACTCTCTGTCTTGCTCGCAAGGAGGCAACGCCCGCCTGAGCTCTACGCCCGCTTCTATTCTAGAGGTGGGGTCCGACCACACGGTTCAGCAGCGCCGCGAACGCATGCCATCCAGCCGTCATCCCCACCGGCACGGCCAAGGCATTCATCGCAAACGTCAGCGGCGCCGCCCACATGGTGGAGCGATGAAGCCGGCGCAGCGAGACGAGATCATAGATCAGCAGAAGAAGGATCAGCAGGCCCAGCCCGGTCACCGCGCCCGCGGCGGGCGGCATTCCCATGCGCGCCCACGGAAATCGTCCCAGCGCGGCCTCCGTCAGGCCGATCGTCGCCAGCAGGATCAGCCGCTTGTGCGCATCCGGCCTGCGCCGTGCCGCCCACGAGGCATAGATCACGATCGCGAAGCTGACGATGCCGATCAGCGGGATAGCCAGCGACACCGCCGGGCCCAGCGGCCCGATGGACACTCCCCTGTGCTGTGCGTCGATCGCCGCGATCGCTCCAAGCACGATCATCAACGGCGGCAGGCAGAACGCGACGATGCCGAGCGAACGATGCCAGCGCACACGCCTGGCCGAGATCAACGCCGACTGCACCAGGAACAGGACCATCCAGAGCGTGAAGACCGCTCCATGCACATGCAGGATGGGGCTGGGGAGCGGCGCGCGCAGAAAGCCCGCACCGAAGTACGTGCGGCTGAAGCCGATGATCACTACCGCGCACAGCAGCACGGCCATGAAGCCGAAGAAGGCCCGCTCCACCGTGCGGTTGACGGATCTGTATACAGGACGGCTGACCAGGGCCGGCGAAGGGACGAACGCCTCACTTGCCAATGTGATTCTCCATGTTCGAAAAGGAGTTCCTGAGGCCCGGCGGGAGAGACAAGATCCTCCCCTCATCGCCGGAAGGTATCACGTGCAGGCGTGTACAGCCGCAAATTTTTCGCCCGCGAACGCAGGTCTTCCCAGGCTCTGCGTCCGAGAGCCCGGGCCGCTGCTTCCACTGCGCAGAATGTCCGCCCGCTACCTTAGCCCCTCGCGCACGATCGCGCTTTGCTCAAGGCGCGCCAGCAGCTCCGCCACGTCCGCGTACACCTCGACGCAGCCGGCCTGCATTAGCTCGTCATGCGACCACCCGCCGGTCTCCACGCCGATGGTACGCACTCCCGCTTTGCCCGCGGCCTCCGCGTCATACGGCGTATCGCCCAGCGCAACGCACTCGGTCGCGTCCAGCCCCAGCTTCTTCAGCGCCACCGAGAAGATATCCGGGTGCGGCTTGGCGCGCTCCGCGTCATCGGCCGAGGTCGACTCGTCCACCAGATCCTCGATGCCCATGATCCGCTTGTAGTCTTCCAGCTCCGGCTTCTTGCACGAGCTCGCCAGCGTCATCTTGATCCCGCGGCGCTTCAGCTCTTCCACAAACTCCCGCACCATCGGAAGCGGCTTCACCTGTGCGAGAAACTCCTGCCGGAACAGCCACTGGCGATAAGACTTCAGCGGCTCCTCCACGGCGTCGCGCTTCCACCACGGCACAAACACCGGGATCAGCTCATCGCCGCCCTTGCCGATCTGCCGCCGCACCTGCTCCTTCTCCAGCTCGATGCCCATCTCTGCAAACGCCTGCCTCCACGCCTCCGCATGCAGCCAGTTGCTCTGCACCAGCGTCCCGTCGATGTCGCACAGCACAGCCTTCACCATGTTTGTTCTCCCTGGCCCTTTGGCCCAAACGGCAAGCCATCCCCTAAGATGCAGCAGAGGAGCAACGCCCTGCGCGCTCCGCCCAAGTTCTTCAGGCAGACCCTATGCAGACCCTGGACCAGCTCAACGAATCCTTCGCCATCCCCGGCGTCCTCGCCTTCGATGACGCTCACGGCGGCCTCATTCGCGCCCGCGTCACCACACCGTCCTGCGCCGCCGAACTCTATTTGCAGGGCGCGCACCTCACCGCCTGGCAGCCCGCGGGCGAGCAGCCCGTCATCTTTCTCTCCGGGCGCTCCGCCTTTGAGCCCGGCAAGCCCATCCGCGGTGGCGTTCCCGTCATCTTCCCCTGGTTCGGCGCGCGTACTGCTTCGGCCGGCAGCTCCCGCACCGACGGCCCCTCGCACGGCTTCGGACGCATCCAGCCCTGGCAGCTTGAGTTCGCTGCCCTGGCCGGCGAAGACCTCCATCTCTCCCTCACGCTCCTGCCCAGCGACCTCAGCCGCTCCCTGGGCTATGACGGCTTCCGCGTCGCCTTCCAGTTCACCCTCGGTCGCCAGCTCCGCATGCGCTTCACGGTCGCCAACGACGGCCCCGAGGCTCTTCCCTTCGAAGAGGCGCTCCACACCTACCTGCACGTCGGCGACGCCCAACAGATTCGCATCGGCGGGCTTGGCCACACCGAGTTCCTCGACAAGACCGACAACTTCGTCCGCAAGACCCAGGCCGTCCCCGTCCTGACGATCACCGGCGAGACCGACCGCCCTTACCTGAACACAACGGCGCCCGTCACGGTCGACGACCCCGTGCTCCGCCGCCGTCTCACGGTCGCCAAGTCGGGATCGAACACCACCGTGGTCTGGAACCCCTGGTCCACCCTCGCCGCGCGACTCCCCGACATGGACCCCGAAGGCTGGCGCACGATGGTCTGCGTGGAGACCGCCAACGCGGCCGAGAACGCCCTGGAGCTCAGGCCCCACCAAGCCCACGTGATGGAGACCGTCATCACCGTCGATCCGCTCGCCTGATGCGCCTCATCCTCGCCTCAGCCTCGCCCCGCCGCCGCGAGCTTCTCACCCAGGCCGGCCTGCGCTTTGACGTCGTGCCCGCGCACATCGACGAGACCCGCCTGCCCGGCGAGGACCCGGCCGCGTACGTCCAGCGGCTCGCGCTTGAGAAGGCGCGCACGATCCACGCGCTCCACCCGCACGACACCGTCCTTGCGGCCGACACGACCGTCGCTCTCGACGGCCACGCCTTCGAAAAACCCCTGGACCGTGCCGACGCCGAGCGCATGCTGCGTGCCCTTGCCGGCCGCACCCACCTTGTGCACACGGGGCTGGCGTTGCTCTCACCCACCCATCCACGGTCCCATCTGGACACCACTGCCGTCACCTTCAGTCGCATCCCCGAAGCCGACCTGCAGCACTACCTCGACAGCGGCGACCCCCTCGACAAGGCCGGCGCCTACGGCATCCAGGGATACGCGGCCCGCTGGATCCCGCGCATCGAAGGCGACTACTTCAACGTCGTCGGCCTCCCACTCGCCGCCACGGTGGATCTCCTCCGCTCCGTCGCCTTCCTCTAGCCAGCGGACATCAGCCAGCCAGCATCCCCGCGAGCAGCGTCGTGCGCTCCACCAGGTGTCGCGCGACCACATGCTCCTGCGCCGCATGCGCCCCGCTGCCCACGGCGCCCATCCCATCCAGCGTCGGCACGCCCAGCGCCGCGGTGAAGTTCCCATCCGATCCGCCCCCCGTGGACGCCTCCTCCAGCCCGAATCCCACCTGCGCCGCCAGCGCCTTTGCCCGCTCAAACAACGCGACCGTGCCCGCGCTCCGCTCCATCGGCGGCCGATTGATGCCGCCGTCCACGCGCAGGCGGCAGCCCTCGTCCCGTGCCCGCAGCCCTGCGAAGAGAGCCTCCACCCGGGCCGCATCCTCCATCGTCACCACCCGCACATCCACCTCCGCCGTGCACACCGCCGCGATCACGTTGGATCGCGTCCCACCTGCGATCACACCGACGTTCACCGTTCGTCCCAGCCCGAGGTCGGTCCACCCCGAGACCACCTCCACCAGCCGCGCCATCTCCAGCACCGCCGAGTGCCCCTTCTCGAAATCCACCCCGGCGTGCGCACCGATGCCCTGCACCGTCAGCGCAAAGTGCCCCACACCCTTGCGCGCCGTCTTGTACGCCAGCCCCTGCGCCGGCTCCAGCACAAACACCGCGGCCGACTCCCGGGCCAGCCGCTCCGTATGCCCCCGCGACACCGGGCTCCCGACCTCCTCATCCGGATTCAGCAGAAGCGTCACGGAGCGCGGCAGCCGCCCGGCAACCCTCTGCACCGCGGCGATCGCCTCCAGCGCCATCACCACGCCGACCTTCATATCCAGCACGCCCGGCCCGTGCAGCCGCAGCCCATCCTCGGCCTCCACCTCCCGCCACGGCATGGTGGCCAGCGTCCCCATCGGCCAGACCGTATCTAAGTGCCCCAGAATCAGCACCGGCCTTGAGGACTCACCCCCGAATGCACCCGCGCCGCCCCCGAACCGCAGCTCCAGCACATCGCCAAAGCTCCCTCCCGGATGCCGGACCGCCTCCGCGCCCAGCTCCGCCGACCAGCGTTCCACCAGCTCGCCCGCGCGGTTCACCCCGGCCGCATCCTCACTGGGCGACTCCACCTCGACAAGCTGCCGCAGCCTGCCCCGCAACCTCGCCTCGTCTACCGCTGTCCTCAGATCCTCAATTGGCACGGCACCTCCGCTCAATCTCCTGAGAGTAGCGAACGTTACGTACTCCGCTTGCAGAAACCCTCGTCTTAAGCGGTACCCAGGCCGTCACGGTGTGGCAAATAAGCCACACTTTTGAGCCTTCCCAGGGGTATAGCCTTGCTTTAGGAAGTATTGCGAGAAAAAGTCCGCCTGAGTTCCGACGTCCAATTCGAGTACACCATTGAAGCCCCGCTCGCCTTCGGCGGCATCGGTCTCCACTCCGGAGCCCAGGTTTCCACCCGGCTCATCCCAGCGCCCGCCGGCTCCGGCATCGTCTTCCGCCGCTCCGACCTCGACAACTTCGAGATCGCCGCCACCGGCCGCAACGTCGCCAAGGTCTCCTACGCCACC
>DATLMQ010000117.1:0-6556 GCA_035537215.1 Acidobacteriaceae bacterium | reverse complement strand
GGCGCCGCCATCACCGCGGTCGATCCCGTCTCGGTCGCCGCCACCGTCGTCGCGGCCGTCGTCGGTGCACTCGCCTCCGCGCTCCCCAAAGGAGCCGCTTGCTGTGCCATCGCCTGGAGTCCGCCCAGCATCATCGCACCTGTCATCAGCAGAGTTCTGCGCACTGTCATCCACACCCTCGTCTGGCGGTCGACGCTCTCGGCACCATCCGCCGCTGTCAGCCTACGGCCGCCGGCGCCCTTTTCAATTGCCGCCTTGGGGGGAGAACCCGCTACACAGTGGTGTCATATCCCTCAACATCCACTTCCCTTCCGTTTCCCTCACCCACCTCCGATAAACTGATCCCGTCACCCCCATGGCGACCCTGTTCCGCATCCCCGTGCTTCCCGGCCTCACCAAGGCCACCGCCAAGCAGCAGTTCCTCAAGCAGCTGGTCTGCACCGACGCGCCCGAGCAGGCCCTCCGCTACCACGGCTTCCGCGCCATCGCCGGCGTCGACGAGGTCGGCCGTGGCGCGCTCTTCGGCCCCGTCGTCGCCGCCGCCGTCATCCTCCCGCCCAAGGTCGGCATCCTCTCCCGCATGGGCCTCAAGGACTCCAAGCAGCTCACCCGCGAAGAGCGCGAGCGCCTCGACCGCAAGATCCGCAAGCTCGCCCTCGCCGTCTCCGTCGCCGAAGTCGACGCCGAGACCATCGACCGCCTCAACATCTACCAGGCCTCCCGCCTCGCCATGCGCCTCGCCGTCGAAGGCCTCCCCCTCGCCCCCGACCACCTCATCATCGACGCCCTCCGCATCGACCACCCCTGCGCCCAGACCAAGCTCTATTACGGCGACGCCCTCTGCCTCTCCGTCGCCGCCGCCTCGGTCGTCGCCAAGGTCCACCGCGACGCCCTGCTCCGCGAGCTCGACACCCAGTTCCCTCACTACGGCCTCGCCCAGCACAAGGGCTACGCCACCCCCGAGCACCGCCACGCCCTCCGCGAGCACGGCCCCTGCGCCCTCCACCGCCGCAGCTTCGCCCCCTGCATCGCCGCCGACCCCGAGGCCGCCCTCGACGCCCAGCTCGATCTCGAAGACCTCCTCCCCGACGTCCTCTTCCCCGACACCACCTTCGCGGCCGACCCCCTCCAGCCCCCCTCCTAGCACCCGCCCGCCTCTCCTCAAAGCAGCCAGATCACAGCTCCGAGCACATAGCGGAGCCCACCAGCCCTGCCCGAAACTTCCTCCCAGCACCTCCCCCGCCAGCCCGCCCCGCCACGCTTGCGATAATCCAGCCATGGCCTTCCGTCTGCTCTGCGTCTGCGCCCACCCCGACGACGAATGCTTCGCCTTCGGCGGCGCCCTCGCCCTCTACGCCGAGCGCGGCGTCCAAACCTCCGTCCTCTGCCTCACCGACGGCCAGGCCGCCACCCACCGCGGCTCCGCCGCCACCGCCCAGCAGCTCGGCGACATCCGCCGCTCCGAGTTCGCCGCCTCCTGCCACGTCCTCGGCGTCACCCATCACGAGCTCCTCGACTTCCCCGACGCCGGGCTCGAGTTCGCCAGCTTCTCCGAGCTCGCCTGCAGGCTCGTCGCCCACATCCGCCGCCTTCGTCCGCACGTCGTCCTCACCTTCGGCCCCGAAGGCGGCCTCAACTCCCACCCCGACCACACCACCGTCTCCGCCGCCACCGCCGCCGCCTTCCACTGGTCCGGCTCGCCCACCCGCTTCCTCTCCGCCGGCGTCCCCTGGCAGCCGCAGCGCCTCTTCTTCCTCTCGGCCGACTTCTTCCTCCCCGACCGCCGCGCCCCCCTGCCCGCACCCTGGACCCACACCCTCGACATCCGCTCCGTCTTCCCGCGCAAGCAGCAGGCCTTCGCCCAGCACATATCCCAGGCCCCGCTCATGGAGCGCACCCGTCCCCTCTTCGCCCAGCACGGCCACCAGGAGCGCTACACCCTCGCTGCCACCCCTGTCCCGCAGCCCGCCACCCAAAGCACGGACCTCTTCGAAGGCGTAGCCGAGTAGCCCCACCCCCAGCAAGCAGCCCCTGCCCCTGCCTTCGCTTGTCATTCCCGCAGGGAATCTCCGTTCGCCCTTGCCTTTGCTTCTCACCACCACCCGGCCGCCTACACCGTCGTCGCCACCTCGGACCGTGCCGGCGGCCTGCGCTTCGCCTGCTTGATCGCCGCCAGCACCACCCGCGCCAGCAGCAACACCGCCAGCACCGCCGTCACCTTCCACGGCGTGCGCACCCCGGTCTTCACCAGCCACCAGTAATGGATCACCGCCGCAACCCCCGCCGCATAGATCAGCCTGTGCAGCGCCTGCCACCTCGCCCCGCCCATCATCCGCAGCACCCTCTGCGGACTCGTCGCCGCCAGCACCAGCAGCAGCACCCACGCCACCAGCCCTATCTGCACAAACGGCCGCTTCGTCGCGTCCGCCAGCATCGTCGGCCACACCAGCTTGAACTGCCGCCACAGCTCGGCGATGTGCCCCGCCTGCACGCCCGCCATCGCCGCGGGCACGTCATAGCCCGAAAACAGAAACACATACGTCCCCAGGTGCAGCGTCGCATAGAAGAACGCATACAGCCCCACCATCCGCCGCAGCCGCACCATCCACGAGAGCGACGCATGCAGCCGCCGCACCGGCGTGATCGCCAGGTCCGCCAGCAGCATCCACAGCGCCCAGTCGCCCGTGAAGTGCGTCATGTAGTTCACCGGGTCCGCATAATTCGCCAGCGCCCCGCTGCGATAGCTCTGCAGCAGATACGCAAACGGCAGCAGGCACAGCACATGAACCAGTGTCTTTACATATGGAATCGCGCGGCCGGGCATGCCCTCTGCCTCCGAAAATTTCGTTGCGGTCGGGGCCTTCGCCACTGCGGCCCGGATCGTTATCGGTGCGTCCGCTAGAAGTTCTTCCGCAAGTCCATGCCGGCGTACATTCCCGCCACCTCATTCCCATAGCCATTGAACGGCTGGGTCGGCACCACCTTCGGAAAGATCGTGTTCGCGTTCAGCAGCCGCTCATGCCCCTGCGACCACCGCGGGTGATCCACCGCCGGATTCACATTGGAATAAAACCCGTACTCATCCGAGTTCAAATCGTTCCACGTCGTGTGCGGAGCCTTGTCCAGAAACCGCACCGTCACAATCGACTTCGCCGACTTGAACCCGTACTTCCACGGCACAATCACGCGGATCGGCGCTCCCTGCTGATTCGCCAGCGTCTCCCCGTAGCTGCCAAACGTCAGCAGCGTCAGAGGATTCATCGCCTCATCCATCCGCAGCCCCTCCGAGTACGGCGGATTGATCCCGCTCGACCCGATCTCCGGCATCTGCTTCCGGTCCGCCAGCGACAGGAACTGCACATACTTCGCGCTCGGCAGCGGCTCCATCGCCTTCAGAAACTCCCCCAGCGAGTACCCATCCCACGGAATCACCATCGACCACGCCTCCACGCAGCGAAAGCGATACACCCTCTGCTCGATCGGCCGGTACCCCATGATCTTGTCGATGTCGATCGTCTGCGGCTTCTTGCACAGCCCCTCCACCTTCACCGTCCACGGCCGTGTCTGCATCACGTGCGCGTTCTTCGCCGGATCCCCCTTGTCCGTTCCGAACTCATAAAAATTGTTGTAGCTCTGCGCCTTCGCCTGCGGCGTCACCGCGCGATCCGTCACGTTGTACGGCGAGCTCACCGTATTCAGCTTCGTCGCCGCCCGCGCCCGCTCCGGAAACGCCGCCGTCGCCGCCGCCGCTCCCATCGCTCCCATCCCCGCCAGCATCTGCCGCCGGCTCATCTGAAAGGCCCGCACCGTCTCCTTGGGCGTAATCTCCGAGCTCGGAATCTCCACGCGCGTTCGTAGCAGCATCTTCTCTCCTCAGGCGGCTCGCCTTCGCTCCGGCCCACACATCGGACGCGCGGCGCCTGCCTTTGGTTACAGTACGCGCTCCGCCCCTCCCCGGATGTCACCGCTTTGTCCCCGTAGCCAGAACACCGCACTCCCTGCCAGCACCACCAAAACCGCCAGCATCAGCTCCCGCGCCGATCCCCTCCGCACAAACACGATGTACCCGAACCCCACCAGCGCCACGGCCGGCGGCAGCGGATACATCCACATCCGGAACGGCCGCCGCATCTCCGGCCGCCGCGCTCGCAGCATCATCACCCCCACATGCTGCAACGAGAACTGCAGCACGATCCGCAGCACCACCAGCGCCGCAATCACCTCGCCCAGCGAAAAGAAGCAGCACACCCCCGCCACACCCGCCAGCACCAGCAGCGACACATACGGAAACCCCCGCGTCGGATGCAGCCTCCCGAACACCCGCGGAAAGTTCCCATCCCGCGCCGCCGCAAACGGAATTCGCGAATACCCCAGCAGCAGCGAAAACACGCTCCCGAACGCCGTAATCATCACCAGCACCGCCGCCACCTTGCCCAGCACCACCCCCGCCCGCTGGCCCAGCAGCGGACCGTACGCCGCCTCCATGAACCGCGACAGCAGCGGCTCTCCTCCCTGCCCCGCCCGTATCAGCGCCGGCGCTCCCATCACCGCCAGCACGCTCACATTCAGCAGCAGGTACAGCCCCGCCACCATCCCGATCGACAGCAGCACCGCCCGCGGAATCGTCCGCTCCGGCTCCCTCGCCTCGCCGCCCAGAAACGTCACGTTGTAGTAGCCCCAGTAGTCATACGTCGCCAGCAGCATCGCCGCAGCCAGCCCCGCAAAGAATCCATGGTCCAGCCGAAACGCCCCCGGCGAAACCGCGATCGCCTGCCCCAGGTGCCCGCGCCACAGCCCCGTCACCACCGCCCACGCCATCGTCCCCAGCACCACCACCAGCAGCCCCTGCGCCAGCCGCCGCACCCCCGTCAGGTTCCGATACAGCAGCACCAGCGCCAGCACCACCGCCCCTATCGCAATCGCCGTCCCCCGGTCCGCCCCCACCCCCACGCTGATCCCGCCCACCCTCGCCACATGCCGCACCCCATGCGCCTGCAGCCCCGGCAGCAGACCGCCCGCATACTGCGCCAGCCCCAGGCATCCGCGCGCCACACTCAGCGGAGCCGACAGCAGCAGCTGAAACGCAAACAGAAAGCTAAGCCACCGCCCCACCCTCCCCGGATAAATCTCCTTCAGATACGCATACGTTCCGCCCGCCTCCGGCATCGCCGCGCCCAGCTCCGCCCACACCATCCCGTCGCACACCGCCAGCCCCGCCCCCAGCACCCACCCCACCATCGCCTGCGCCCCGCCCATCGCCCCAATCAGCAGCGGCAGCGTCAAAAACGGCCCCACCCCGATCATGTCCAGCAGGTTCAGCGTCACCGCTCCACGCAGCGTCAGCGTCCTCTCCAGCTTCGGCTCGTCTGTCGGCATTCCGGCGAGTGTATCGCGCCCGCGCTCCCCCCTCCGCCGCTTCTCCCCGGCCCTCGTGTGAGACGCTAGCTGGATGAAGCTCTCCGCGATGCTGGCCTTCGCGCTCTGCCTCTCCGCATCTGCCCAAACACCCTTCTCCGACCCCGCCAACCTCCGCGGCGAGCGCGTCTCCCCGCGCTCCGGCCGCGAGCTCCCCGTCGACCGGAACTCCCTCGGCCTCGGGCAGCTCCTCCGCCGCCTCAACACCCGAGCCTCCCTCCTCAACATCGTCGCCCACCCGGACGACGAAGACGGCGGCATGCTCACCCTCTACTCCCGCGGCCTCGGCGCCCGCGTCGCCGACCTCTCCCTCACCCGCGGCGAAGGCGGCCTCAACGCCATGACCGCCGACTTCGAAGACGCCCTCGGCCTCCTCCGCACCCAGGAGCTCCTCTCCTCCGACCGCTACCCCGGCATCGACCAGTTCTTCGGCACCGAGGTCGACTTCGGCTTCTCCAAAACCAAGGCCGAAGCCTTCTCCAAGTGGACCCACGACCGCGTCCTCTACGACGCCGTCCGCGCCATCCGCCTCTTCCGCCCCCTCGTCATCACCTCCACCTGGACCGGCAACGTCACCGACGGCCACGGCCAGCACCAGGTCTCCGGCCAGATCGCCCAGGAGGCCTTCAAAGCCGCCGGCGACCCCTCCGTCTTCCCCGACCAGATCCGCGAAGGCCTCCTCCCCTGGCAGCCCCTCCGCATCTTCGCCCGCGTCCCCATGCAGGCCATCTCCCCCAAAGGCCTCTTCGACTACGCCACCGGCCAGTACGTCCCGCCCACCTTCACCAACTACGTCACCGGCCAGGTCTCCACCACCCAGCCCTCCCCCGACGTCACCGTCCACGAAGGCGCCCCCGACCCCCTCCTCTCCACCTGCTCCGCGAACCCCGCCGACCTCGCGCCTCCCTCCTCCCCGGCCCGCGCCGCCCAAAGCGCCCACACCCCCGTCGACGCCGATCGCGCCCTCTCCCCCCACGCCTCCACCACGCCCCGTTCCGACCTCCCTCCCCCCGCCACCTCGGTCTGCAAGCCCCTCAGCTACCTCCAGTTCGCCCGCATCGGCCTCGGCCTGCAGCGCTCTCAGGTAGGCCCCGGCGTCCGCAACGCCCCCGCCGGCGCCTTCGACGTCGCCAACCACCAC
>DATLMQ010000116.1:0-2971 GCA_035537215.1 Acidobacteriaceae bacterium | reverse complement strand
TGAGCGACGACGAACCGCATCACCTCGGGCAGCGACAGCCCCGATAAGAGGGCGACGACGTCGGAGTAGCCTTCGTGGAACGCCGCCTGGTCGGTCGACGATGGATCCATGAAGCGCTGTCGTATGCCGTCGAGCAACGCGTGAGTAGTCTCATGGACGACCACGTCATGCGACAGGCTGGTGAAGACCGTCCGCTGCGATCGACCGTGGAAATAGCCGAAGAGGAGGGCATGATCGTCTGGTGAGTAGTAGGCGTTCGCCTCTTCAAATGCGTGCGGGACGACGTTGATCTGGTGGCCGAAAAAACCCCACCCGATGCGTCGCCCCAAGGCCTTCTCGAACCGGGCCAGCGTTCGCATGACGAGTGCGTATGCATTAAGGCAGTGGAAGCGCGGATCGCGCAGCAACTCGGCGTCGGAGGCCTGCTGGTAAGGGTCTTTCTTTTCGTCGAGAGCCAGAGCGCGGTATTCACGCTCTCGGGTGGTGTCATAGTCCACGACCTGGACGCGATAGCCCCAGGGTCCAGCCTGCAGCGCCTCGGCGGGGACATTGATGCAGGCGCGCAGGATCCGCTTCCCAGGTCTGCCACGAGGATCGAGTACCCCCGGATCCTGCGCGATGATGGTCAACGAGCGCTCCCGTGGCCGCTGAACGTCGCGGGCCAGGGGAGCGCTCTCCGCTCGGTGCGACTTGGATGCTGGTGCCACTGCCAACCTCCTCGCCAGTCACCTACAATTTCTTCTAAAGTTTATACCATATCGGTAGTTTCGGTCGATGCGGATGAGGACATTGGGCGCCGAGCGAGCGGCTTAGCCTCAATTGTGCATTTCTTTATCACTTTCCTTCCAACAGAGAGAAGAGCTACATGCAATACCAACAATCGCCCGAGCCGGTATCGTAGATGTAGCCCGAGGTGTCCCCCGAGCAGCTTCTCTGGTTATAGCAGTCGGTGACGCAGACGCCCCCGGTCGAGTAGTAGTCGGTGATCTGGATTCCCCAGAGGCAGTATGCCCGGGCCGGTGCGGGGAAGGAGACGGCGAGCAAGGCGAGTAAGAGCGCGATGGCCAGCGCTCCACCCTTGAGAGTGAGTCTCTTCGCGGGATTCATGGAGGGCTCTCCTTTCAGAGAAGAAGGTTAGTCTAAAAGATAGGGTGCACGCCGGCGGCCTTCCCGCGCTCTGTCTTCATCCTGCGTTACAATTAGCCAGGTTCCCCAAAATGGTCGACTGGACTCCGCAGCTTCAAAAGACGGTCCTCAAGGTTGTCGTCCCCCTTTTGATCATCGCGGGGGTCTTCGTCATTGCCCGTTTCCGGCGCTTGTCCTGGCGCGAGGACCTGGGGCTGATCCGGCCGCCGGCCGGGGAGTCCGCGCTCTGGATCGCGGTGTACGCCGCCTGGATGTTGCTGACCGACTGGCTGATGGGCTGGCGCGGGCCGTGGGACTTCACCGTCTGGGCTCAATCTCCCCTGATCGTCGACGTGCTCAGGGTGCTGGCGGTCTCTTTCCTCGGTCCCATCGGAGAAGAGTTGGCGTTCCGAGGGCTTCTCTACGGCCGGCTGGTGAAGACCCGGCTCGGGGTTGCCGGTACGATCGTGGTGCTCGCGGCGGGCTGGGCGGCGATCCACACGGACTATTCGCTGTCTGTCATTCTGGTGATCTTCGTGGGTGGGCTTCTGCTCGGTGCGGCCCGCTATCGGACCGGCTCAGTGCTCCTGCCGATCGTGATGCATATCCTTTGGAACCTGTACGCCGTCTGGTAAGCCTCAGGGGCGGCCCGGGAGGGCCGCCCCTTCACGATTCGGAGGAGCCGCTACTTCTTCTTGGTGTCCTTCGGCTTGTCGGCCCCGCCCTTCACCGCACCCTTCTTCGGCTTCTTGGTCTCTTTCTTCTGCGCGTTGTTGCCTTTTGCCATGATCCCCTCCTGGCGTTCGCCGTTGATCCCCAAAGCTTAGTACAAGTCCCGGCCTTCTCGACCCGAGCCGGCAACAAGCCCTGTCTTGCGCTCGGCCTCGGCCTTCGGGTACCTTGGGCCGCGGGAGGTTGCCTCATGTGCCGAAACATCAAGACGCTCTTCAATTTTGATCCGCCGGTGACGGACGACGAGCTGCGCGCCGCTTCGTTGCAGTTCGTGCGGAAGGTCACCGGCTTCAACAAGCCCTCCAAGGCGAACGAGGCCGCGTTCAACGCCGCGGTGGAGGAGATCACCCAGGTCGCCGGCGTCCTCTTCGGCGTGCTTCAGACCAGCGCGCCGCCGAAGAACCGGGAAGAGGAGGCCGCCAAGGCCAAGATCCTCTCCGCGCGCCGCTTCGGAACGTGAAGACCGCATGAAATCGCGAGCTTGACGGGGCTTAGACGACGCTTATACTGAGTGCCATCTCGTTCATCTGAAGTCGATCGGACGCCCGCGCGACGCCCGGTGTGTGGCGCGCCGGCCCTCCAGGGGGTGGCATGCGACGCAGTCGAGGTCCACGACGGGCAGCTCTCGCCGCAGTTTTTTCTTGGGTGATAGGTGCCCTGGCGGCAGGTGGGAGCGCGCAAACGCCTCCGCTCCCAACTCTCCTCTCTGCCGGTACCGCGCTGGAGCGCGCCGTCACCGCCGGCGATATCCAGCTTTTCGCTGCCGAGCTGGCCGCGGGCGGATCGTACCTCCTCGCCGTCGAGCAACGGGGAATCCACCTGGTCGTCGACGTGCGCGGGCCGGACGGCGAGAGTTTCGCCGCGGTCGACTCCCCTCTGGACCGCTGGGGGATCGAGAACGTTCTCCTCCAGCCTGCCGTCCCAGGCACCTACCGGGTCGAGGTGCGCGCCGAGAAGAAGGGCGTCGGATCCGGCCGTTGCGCGATCCGTCTGGACGAGATACCGGAATCCGTCGCCACCTCCGCCGCCGGACGGGAAAGGATCAGCGCCCTGGCCGCGATGATGGAGGCGGGCACGATCCTGCGCCGCGAACCCACCGGCAGCCTCGACAAGA
>DATLMQ010000115.1:0-24228 GCA_035537215.1 Acidobacteriaceae bacterium | reverse complement strand
CGGATTAGGTCCGGGCTTTAGCCCTGACACCCCACCCCCTCCACAAACGGGGCTTTAGCCCCGGCGTCCGCTACGTCTGCACGCGGGAACGAAACGCCTACCCCGCCGCGGGATCAGGTCCGTGCCCTAGCCCCACATCTCACCAACCCACAAGCTCGAATATCCCCACCAACCCGCCACCTCGGATTAGGTCCGGGCTTTAGCCCGGACATCCCACCCCACGCACAAAATGGGGCTTTAGCCCCGGCATCCGCCACGTCCGCATGCGCGGCAACGAATATCACACGACTACGCGGGCCGCCCCACCGTCCGCATCGTGCGCCCATGCCGCGTCACAATCGCCAACCGTTCCCCACCCAGAATCCGCTTCGCCTGCGCCCGCGCATGGCTCGCCCACGGCCCGCTCGGATCCAGCTGCACATACCTCGTCCAGTGCCGCAACGCCCGCCGCGGCTCCTGTAGCCGCTCATACGCCAGCGCCAGGTTGTAATGCGCATCCGCATACTGCGGGACCAGCTTCAAAGCCCGTTCGTACGCCACCACCGCCTCCGGCAGTCGCTGCAGCTCATCCAGCACATTGCCCAGGTCGAAGAACGCCAGCGCATACTCCGGATCGGCCTCCGCGGCGCGCCTGTACAGCGCCTCCGCTCCCTTGAAGTCCCGCTCGTTGTAGCGGATCGTCCCCAGGTTGATCGCCGCCGCCGCATGCTCCGGCTGAATATCCAGAATGCAGCCGTAGATCTGCTTCGCCTCCGGCAGGCTCGCGACCGTCTCCTCCATCCGCACCGCCCGCAGAAACATCTCCTGCACCTGCAGCGCTACGGGTGAGATCTCTCCCGCCGGCCTCCGCACAACGGCCATGGTCGCGCATGGCCCCAGGTCGAAGTCGAACGCCATCTGCCGCGTCATCGGGTCCACCAGCGCCCGCCCCTGGCGGAACTTCAGACGCGATCCCTGCGAGACCACCGCCAGCTCCAGCAGCGGTTGGTTCAGCCCCGCCACCTTCTGCATCGCATCCACGGATCGCTGAATGCTCTTCACCGAGATCCGCGTCGCCGCCAGCTCCCGCAGCTTGCGCAGCTGCACCAGTTGATCGAAGGTGTAAAGCTCGGCAGAGGAGATCAGGCCCGCACGTTCCCAGGCCGCGAGCTGCTTTTCGGGGAGGCGAAGAATGCGCAGAACGTCTTCTCGGCGGTACTGGCTCACGCGGCTCGTCTCTAGGGCTCGGAAATGGCTGCTTTCCGCAGCCCTCACTCTGCTCCGAGTATGCGGTGCAGTCCCTTGCGCATCAAGAGCTCTCTCGTCACTTCCGCAGTTTCCAGTGGATATCTGGAACCAAACCAGGTTCGAATCCCGTCATTGCTCAGCATTCGCTGTCTGCTCGCGGCCTCATCGTTTCTTAATCGCGCCACCCACGCGCCTCTGCTCTGTCACGCATCCTACTTAGGGAGGCGCAAACATGGGATTTCTGAACGCGATCGAAGGCATGGTCAACCCTGAAACCGGAACAAACGCAAAGGTGGCCGGCGGCCTCCTCCAGGCACTCGATGAGCACCCCGGCGGTCTCGGCGGACTCATCGGTCATCTGCAGAACAACGGCATGGGAGACCACGTCCAGCAGTGGTCCACCGGCCAGCAGACCACCGCCACGCCGGACCAGATCCAGCAGGGCCTCGGCAACACCGGTCTCATCGACACCGTCGCGGCCAAAGCCGGCGTCTCTCCCCAAACGGCAAAGATGGCCATGGCCGTCATCCTTCCCATGGTCATCGCCCACTTCACCCAGGGCGGCCAGCAGACTCCTCCTCCCCAGGGCGGCCTCGGTTCCATGGCCTCGCAGATCCTCGGCAGGCTGCTCTAGAGCAGGGAAGTCCCTCCGCGCTCTCCCCGCGTCGCCATCTTTACCTCCCTGGAGCTTCGCCACGCACACCCTCGCCCCCCCCCAAAAAAAGAGGTACTTGCCTCTTTTGGGGGAGCGAGTTTCTGCCCTCTCTCATTTCCAATCAGGCTGAGTCCAGGGACGGAGCCCCCTCCCCTGTAAGCTCCGCCTGGACTGATTCCGTGCATGCAGCGCATGCGCTTCGTGGAAGTGATCACAAATGTTGAAGAAGTGCGTCCTGCTGGGCCTCGTGTCCTCAGCGCTTGCAGTGCCTGCCCGAGCTCAGATATCGGTCTACCTTGGAATCGCTCCTCCCCCCGTGCGCTTTGAAGCCCCTCCCCCGCCTCCCCCTGCCATGGGTGTCATGTGGGTCCCCGGCTTCTGGGCCCCCGCCGGCAACCACTACCGCTGGGTCGGCGGCCACTACGAGCGTCCGCCCTATCCCGGTGCCGTCTGGATGGGACCGCACTATGAGCGCGGAGACCGAGGCTACGGCTATCGCCAGGGCTTCTGGAGCCGTCCCGTCATCGTCGAAGAACACGGCCGCGGCCATGCCTACGGTCACTTCAAGGACCGCGACGATCACGACGACAATCGCGGCCACAGCCATGGTCACGGCCACGATCGCGACTGATCACCCGATACCCGCAAAAGGCCCGGGCAGCTGTTGCCCGGGCCTTTCTGCGTCCACGTTTTCAGAACGTGCATTCAAATGCACTTAAAAGCACCTTAAAGTGCACTAAAAGCACTTAAAAACGCTCTAAAAAGCATCGCAATTTGTAGGGGAATGGAGCCGACGAACGGACTTGAACCGTTGACCTGCTGATTACGAATCAGCTGCTCTACCAACTGAGCTACGTCGGCCTGCAGCTTCATTCTACACAAGCAGGCCGGGCCCGCGAAGCTACCATAGTTGCAGTGAACGCCACGTTTTGAGAGCCGGATACACCCAAGTGAACGCACGCCCCTGGAAGATTCTCGTACTCCCCGGAGACGGCATCGGGCCTGAAATCATGCCCCACGCCCTCAACGTCCTGCAGCTCGTCGCATCCCACGGCAACGTCCCTCTCGAACTCACGCACGCCCTCGCCGGCGGCTGCGCCATCGACGCCCACGGCACGCCCCTGCAGGACGAAACCCTCGATCTGGCGCGGGCTTCCGACGCCATCCTCTTCGGTTCCGTCGGTGGCCCCAAGTGGGAACAGCTCGGATTCGACCTCCGTCCCGAGATCGCGATTCTCCGGCTGCGCAAGGACCTAAACTTGTATGCAAACCTGCGGCCCGCGACTCTCTTCGAGCCTCTCATCGAAGCCAGCACACTCAAGCCGGAGATCATCCGCTCACTGGACCTGATGATTGTTCGCGAGTGCGCGGGTGGTCTCTACTTCGGCGAGCCCCGCGGCATGGAGACCACGTCGGACGGAGAGCGGCGCGGCTTCAACACCGAGACCTATTCGACCTCCGAGATCGAACGCGTTGGCCGGGTGGCCTTCGACCTCGGCCGCCGCCGTCGCAACAAGGTCTGCAGCGTGGAGAAGGCCAACGTCACCGAAAGCGGCCTGGTCTGGCGCGAGGTGATGACGGCCTTGCACACCCGCGAGTACCCCGACGTGGAGCTGCGGCATATGTACGCGGACAACTGCGCCATGCAGCTTGTGCGCGCTCCGCTGCAGTTTGATGTCATCGTGACCGGCAACATGTTCGGCGAAATCCTCTCCGACCTCGCCTCCATGCTCACAGGAAGCCTCGGCATGCTGCCGTCCGCCGCCATCGGACCGCTGACGGACGGCCTCTTCCGCCCCGCCGTCTATGAGCCGATCCATGGCTCGGCCCCTGACATCGCCGGAAGAGGCATGGCCAATCCGATGGCCCAGATTCTCAGCGTCGCCATGATGCTGCGGCTTTCACTCGGCCGTGAGCGGGAGGCCGCTCTGGTTGAGCAGGCCTGTATCGCGGCGCTTGATCGGGGTGCGCGGACCGCCGATCTGGCAAGCGGCGGACCCTCGATTGGAACCACCGAAATGGGAGCCGCTGTACTGCAGGAGCTCCAGGCCCTGCTGGACTTCTCACGATAGCCCGATGCCCACGATAGAACGTGTGTAACGCTTTCCTTGCGCATCGTAGGGTTGCAAAAAGGTCCCGCGCGTGTACACTTCAAGCCATGAAGCTGATCGCTACTGATGCCGCACGATCCGCTATGTTCCGCGCTCCAAGGTGCGTAAGCGGCAGCTCCGTCGCACTCATGATTGTCATTCGGATTACCCCGTTCAGCGGCGGTCCCGGATAGCGATCCAGTTCTGAATCAGGATCAGCAAAGGCCGCCACAGCGAACGCTCTGGCGGCCTTCTTCTTTCTGTCTCAGCTACGCGAGGGGACGACGATGGCCTGGTGTTACTCGATCGACGCACGACGTGGGCAGCGGCTGCTGATGAGGGTAATGCAGATCTTCGATCAGCAGGCCCTCACGCCACACGAGCTGACCTGGAGAAGCGACCATAGGGACCACGTGGAAATTGTTCTCTCGGTCGACTGTCCGGAGCCGTTGGCCCGTCGCCTCCACGCCAAGCTGCACCATCTGCACGATGTAACGGACGTGCGCCTGGCGGAGCGGTCCGAAGCCGGCGACCTGGCCGGTCAATGCGGCAGCAATTGCGTCGGGATCAGACCGCCCGCAGGACACGAGCCGGCAGCATAAAAATCGCTGTGATCAGCTCGAAGACACCATGCACCACGAGACCCACCAGCCGGAAAGGCAGCAGAATCAGCCACACGAACGGAAAGAGAACCAGCGCAACCAGGGCGGCGGGCCAGCAGATAACCAGAAGAATGCAGAACAGAAGAAGTTTCACGATCATCACTCCAGCATGAATACGCAGCGCGTCGAAAATAGGTTCCCAGCCCCGGTGTGTCTACCGAAGAAGGTCCTCAAGCGCCGTGGAAAGCTCCGTCTTCTCGTCTCTGTACTTCACGATGATCGGGGTATACACGGAAAGGCCCAGGTCCTTCCCGGGACCAGTCTGGATGGCCCGGGAACCCGCGACAACCACCGCACCCGAGGGAATGACGAGAGGCTTGTCACTGCTTGCCTTGAGGATGGCGTTGTTCACGACGTCATACACAGGCGTACCGCGCGTCAGGATGACACCCGCCGCCAGGACCACCCGGCTGCGGAGAATCGTCCCTTCGTACACGCCTGTGTTGCCGCCCACGAGGCAATCGTCTTCCACCACAACAGGAGAGGCGTTGACGGGCTCCAACACGCCGCCAATCTGCGCGGCCGCAGAGAGGTGAACCCGCTTGCCGATCTGCGCGCACGACCCGACCAGCGCGTGGGAGTCCACCATCGTGCCTTCACCGACATATGCGCCGACGTTGACGTAGGCGGGCGGCATCATTACAACACCGGCAGCCAGAAAGGCCCCGGACCGAACAGCGCTGCCGCCGGGCACCACACGGACACCCTGCTCAGGGCTGAAGCGGCGCGCAGGGTACGTCGCTTTATCGACAAAGCTGAGAAGGGAAGAGCCGCCGGACTCGCAACCGTTCATGCTTTGGAGAGCACCGAGGCGGAAGCCGAGCAGGATGCCTCGTTTGACCCACGCGTTCACCCGCCAGCCGGTAGGCTGCGAAGCATCGGGCTCTGCGGATCGCAGGCTGCCGGCCTCCAGCGCGTCGCGCAGCTGATAGAAGGCAGCAACGGCATCGGAATTGCCGACCGCAGCGGGACCTTCCGCAAACCAATGCTCAATGGACTGTTCAAGGGAGCTGTAAGGCATCATGGGCTATAGCCGATTGTATGCGGCGGGAGCGATTCGCTGAAACGGTGCCGGTCCGCGGCTAAAGTCCGGAGTCCATCTCAGAAGACGCGGATGTTTTCCGGCGGTGCAGCATTGAGCAAACCAAGCTCACCCAGGATTCGCTCCAGCCGCCGGCGCGTGGCCACAGTGACGGGCACCATGGGCAGCCGAAGCTCTTCATTCCCCCGGCCCAGCAGCGCCATCACGGCCTTGATAGGAGCCGGGCTCGCTTCGGAGAAGTTGGCCTGCATCAGTCCGAAGTAATGTCGATTGATCCGCCGGGCGGAGATCCAGTTGTCGCTCAGGGCCGAGCTGATCATCTGCGCCATCTGCTGCGGGATCGCGTTGGATGCCACGGAGATCAGGCCGATCCCGCCGACTGCCAGCGTGGGCAGCGCCAGCGAATCGTCCCCGCTGAACACACGGAAGCTGCGCGGAAGCTGCGTGAGCAGTTCCGTGATCTGCACCATGTTGCCGCTGGATTCCTTGATGGCCACAACGTTCGGGATCTCGGCCAGGCGCAGCACGGTCGCGGGTTCGAGGTTCACCCCTGTCCGTCCCGGAATGTTGTACAGCATGATCGGAAGGCTCACCGATTGAGCGATGGCACTGAAGTGCTGGTACTGCCCTTCCTGTCCCGGCTTGTTGTAGTACGGGTTCGCGGTCAGAATGCCCGTCAGTCCCGGAATGCGCGCCAGCTGCTGCGCCCGATGCACGGCCTCCCGTGTGGAGTTGTGGGTGCACCCGGCGAACACGGGGACGCGATCGTTGGCGGCTTCCACCGTAATTTCAACCGCGCGCAGCCACTCGGTCTCACTCAGGGTCGCTGCTTCGCCGGTCGTTCCACACGGAACCAGCAGCGAGATGCCGCTGGCGATCTGCCAATGGACGTGCGAGCGCAGCCCGGCTTCGTCAAGAGAGCCGTCCGAACGGAAAGGAGTGATAAGGGCTGTGCCGCAGCCTTGAAGGTTCATGCCACAGTCGAGTTTAGCGCGAAGTGCGTCTGAACGTGGTCGCAGCCGCTGCCGGGGTGAGTTCCACGATTCTTCTCGGCGCCGCGAGACTTGGCTCCTCCACCTCGCCTAATGCGCGGAAGGCGATGTAGTTGCCGTCGCCACGCCGCGTCCCTTCCCGGACAGCATCTCCTGCATCTGCGCGTACACCGCGTTCGTCCAGCCGAAGCCGATGACATTGGACTTGTATCCGGCTGCCACCGCCACATTCGCGTCGGCGCTCTCGACGTTGTACTTCTCGCGGATGGTGCCGTCCATCGCGTAGTTCCTCTCCACGGTGGCGCAAAACTTGCCCGCCAGGCGGCGAGCATCCGCGTCGAAGCCGTAGCCTTGGAGCCCGGCTACCGCGAGCCAGTTCGTCGGAGCCCAGCCGAAGGGAGCATCCCACTGCATCCCGGTGTGGCGATCGCTCATCGCCAATCCCCCTGGCTGCTCGAAGAAGGGCAGGGCCGCCACCATGCGCCGCGCCTGTGCAGGTGACGCCACACCGCTCCACAGCGTGTAGTACGTCGTGACGAACCGGTAGCTGGAACGCTGGCCCATAACGACGTTGTAGTCGAAGAACATGCCGGCTCGCTCATCCCAGAGCAGGCGGTTCATGGTCCCCTGACGGCGGCGTGCCACGGCCTTCCAGTGTGCCGCGGCCTGCGGATGACCGAGCTTGGCTTCAATCTCGGCAAGGTCTTTCTCGTAGCGGAACAGCAGGGAATTCAGGCAGACCGGCGCGAAGTTCTCGGTGCTTCCGCTGAACGGACCGAAGCGAAAGCTGGTGTCAAAGCCGGATTCGCGCATCGCACGGTCCCCGGTGAAGAAGCTCTCGGTGAGCTGCTGACCGTCGGCCTCCGTGCGCAGGCAATTGCCGGGATGGGAGCAGTGAGAATCAGGCGTGCCCGACGCTGGCTGCAGATAAGTACGGTTCACTTCCGAAGGATGCGCTTTCAGCCAGTGGATCACGTCTATGTAGTAGCTGCTGTCGTCGGCCATCTCCGGCACGGGACCGCGGCCCAGGTCGATATAGCGCGACAAGCCAGTATCCCCGGCAAGGTGAGGCGCGCTGGTCCACAGCCTATGATCCCGCTCGAGATACGGCAACGCCTGGCGCAGGAAGGCCGTAGCCGCCTGCGGGTCCTTCTCGCGCATGCCCCTGTAGACCAGCATCACCATCGACGACAGGAAAGGTGGCTGCGAGCGCGTCAGGTAGTACGTGCGGTTGGCATTGAGGATCGCTCCGTAATGATCGATCTCATAGAAGAAGTTTTCTACCGTGCCGCGGGCAAGCGCGAGCCTGCCATCCAGCACCTCGCCCAGCAGAATGAAGTACGTGTCCCAGCCGTACATCTCGTTGAAGCGTCCGCCGGGAACAACGTACGGGTTCGGCAGGTACAGGAGCCCGGGAACGGGAATCTCCTCGGGGCGAACCTCGCCCTCGCGATGAATGATGCGCGGCAGACGGCGCACGTTCACCGTGCATTGCTGCTGCAATCTGCTCACCGCTACGGGTACCGGACCGTCGCTGGGCAGGTAGAGAACGGGCGCTGTAGTGAGCTTGGAATCCGCCAGCGACTTGCAGTCGGTCATCGAACGCTGCAGTCCGTCCCAGCTGCGGTGAATGTATTGGTCAATCCCAGAGGGAGGCGTCTGCGCCGATGCCGTAAGAGCCGCTACAACCAGCAGCAAACAGCGCAGAATGAGCCTTCTCCACATTCGCATGTCCGCGAAACCCTACACCCAGTCGCCGTTCCGCATCAGCGGTTCCGCGGAGCCATCCGCCGCGACCCCGTCCACGTTCATCGTCGGTCCACCAATCATCCAGTCAACGTGGATGAGGCTCTCATTCGCCCCAAGCGCCGCAAGCTCCTCGTTGCTCATCTTCTCGCCGCCGATCAGGCACGTAGAGTAGGCCTGGCCCAGCGCAATATGGCTGGCGGCGTTCTCGTCAAACAGCGTGTTCCAGAACAGAATCCCGGATTGTGCGATGGGCGAGCTGTGCGGCACGAGAGCCACTTCGCCCAGACGCCGCGCTCCTTCGTCGGTGGAGATGAGCTTTCGTATCGCCTCTTCTCCTTTGGTCGCCGTCACCTCCACGATCCGCCCCCCTTCAAACCGGCACCGAATGTCTTCGATCAGTGTGCCCTGGTGAGAGAGTGGCTTCGAGGCCGAAACGAAACCGTCGACACGATCCTTGTGCGGCGTCGTGAAGCACTCTTCCGTGGGGATATTCGGCTGGCAGTACACCCCATTGCCTGCCGTCGTTCCCCCACCGGCCCAGAGATGCTGGTCCGCAAGCCCCACCGTGAGATCTGTAGCCCCGCCCGGCGTAAAGAACCGGAGCGAATGGAAGCGCTTGCTGTTAAGCAGATCCACCCGCTTCTTCAAACTCTCTCCATGCTGAGTCCATGTGGCCACCGGGTCATCGCCGGTGATGCGCGAAGCATGAAAGATTGCGTCCCACAGCTTGCCGAGCGCCAACTCCTCCGGCTCTCCTGGAAAGACCAGCTCAGCCCACGCCGGTGTCGCTGCGGCCACGATCGTCCAGTTGATCTCATGTCGTGTGATGAGTTCCATGGCCGGCTTCATCACGCGGCTCGCGGCAATGTTTGCGCGCGAAACCTTCTGCGGGTCCTGTCCCGCGAGCAATGCCGGGTTCGCTCCAGCGATCGCCATGCGGGCAGCTCCTGCCTTGAACGCGGCAGCAATGCCCGCATGCAGCCATTCCGGTGCGTAGTCGAAGCTCGCATCCGCGGCGAATCCGTACCGCGCCAGCGTGAGCGCGTCATCGGAAAGCAGCGTTGTGACGAGCTTGGCGCCGGCCTTGTAGGCGTGCTCGGTGATTCGGCGAACCAGCGGAAGGGCGTCCGTCGGAGCCGTCAGAACCAGCTCCTGGCCTTCACGTAAACCCAGCCCCACACGGACCGCGACCTCGGCGAGGCGATCGAGCTTCTGCTCGAACGAAAGAGAGGCGAAGGTAGGCAGGCTGGGGCTGGCGGTGGCGGAACTCATCTCCCTAGCCTAGGAGCGCGCGCCTCCGAAGGCAAGCGAACCGAGCCGGAGTCCGGAAAATCCATGCTTCTACAGCTCGTCGAAGATCTCGCGGAAGTCGTAAACTCCCGGCTTGGCGTTCGATAGCCACTCCGCCGCCCGCACAGCACCCTCCGCAAACGGCCGGCGCGAATGGGACTCGTGCGTCAGGAGTATCTTGTCGCCGTTGCCGGTCGCCTGCAAAACGTGCAGGCCGACCTCCTCACCATGGCGGACCGATTCGATTGCCACATCATCCAGCTTCCCCGAGCGCTTCACCACATCGCGCAGCGTCAGCGCCGTTCCGCTGGGAGCGTCAAGCTTTGTAAGGTGATGGGTCTCGGAGATGGACAGCGAGTAGCCCGCCCGAATCAAGTCACGGCTCATCGTATCGGCCAGGCGCAGCATGAGCTGCACGCCGATAGAGTAGTTCGTCCCGTAGAGCAGGCTGGCGTTGCGGCGCTCCGCCAAGGCCTTCATATCGGGCAGCCGGTTATACCATCCGGTGGTGCCGATCACCATCTTGGCCCCATTGGCGAGGCACGCCCGCATGTTGGTCAGCACGGCTTCCGGTGTCGTGAAGTCGATCACCGTATCGAAGCCCGCAACAAACGGCGGAGTGAGCGCCGCCGCGTCTTTATTCTCCTTCGCATCGAGAACGTGAACGCTGTGACCATGCTCCGCGGCGACATCCGCCACAAGCCTTCCAGTTTTGCCATGACCCAGAACGAGAACGCGCATCAGCGATTGCTCCTAAGCGGTTGAGGCGATCGCACGAGCCTCGACGTCGAAGATCGCCGGGTCAGGTGAGGCGAAAAATTTGCGGTGCAATGAGCGTACGGCCTCGTCCACATCCTCTTCATTGATCATGAAGCTCATGTTGATCTCGCTGGCTCCCTGCGAGATCATCCGGATGTTCACGTGAGAGACCGCGCCGAACACCTGGGCGGCGATGCCGCTCTGCCCACGGATATCCTCTCCCACCAGGCAGAGAAGCGCCTTGTCACTCTCGTATTTCACATCGGCGATCCTGCCCAGCTCTTCACAGATGGCCGGCAGCGCCTCGCGTGAATCCACCGTAACGGAAATCGACACCTCAGAGGTCGAGACCATATCGATCGCGCACTTATGCTTGTCGAAGATGTCGAAGACCATCTTCAGAAAGCCGTGTGCCAGCAGCATTCTGCTCGCCACAATGTCGATGATCGTCAGCTTCTTCTTTGCGGCAATCGACTTGAACGGGCTCGCGCATGGCGGGGGAGTTGCCGTGATGCGAGTCCCTTCATTCACCGGATTGCGGCTGTTCAGCACCAGCACCGGAATATTCTTCTGCACTGCCGGAAGGATCGTCGCCGGGTGCAGCACCTTCGCTCCAAAGTACGCCAGCTCGGCCGCCTCTTCGAAGCTGATCGTCCGCACTCGCAGAGCATCGGGGCAGATGCGCGGATCCGTGGTCATGATCCCGTCCACGTCCGTCCAGATTTCGATAGCTCCGGCAAAGAGACCCCCGCCCACCAGCGCTGCCGTGTAGTCGGAGCCACCGCGCCCCAGCGTCGTGGTGATGCCGTGGCACGAGCCAATAAATCCACCCATGACCGGCACCTTGCCCGAGGCGATGTGCGGAAGAACCCGCTCCTCCAGCGCCGCTTCGATTGCCGCCTCATCGGGCGCAGCCTTACCGTAGTGGCTGTCGGTCAGCACGACATCCCGTGCGTCCACGTGAACTGCCGGCATGCCATGCTCCGCGAACGCCGCCGCCACCATCACGCTCGAAAGCCTCTCGCCAAAGCTGACGATCAGGTCCGACGTGCGCGCCGTGAGCTCACCCAGCACCGCGATGCCCCTGACAAGCTCCTCCAGCCCATCGAAGGCGCGTTGTATATCCAGCTCCAGTGCCCCCAGGCGCTCACCGGCCACCAGCTCGCGAGCGACCTGCAGGTGCCGTGTGCGCAGACGCGCAGCAATCTCCAGCGCGCCTTCCCGATCCCCGCGTCCCGCGGATGCGGCCGCCGCGCAGGCGAGCAGCTGGTCGGTCACCTTGGCCATCGCAGACACCACGACCACCGGGCGCAGGCCCTTCGCCACACGGCCGTTGACGATGCCCGCGGTCCGTCGGATAGCAGCGGCATCCTCCACGGAGGTGCCGCCAAACTTCATGACGACGATCTCTGGGCGGGGCGTCGCGCTCATGCCGTCACCACACTCTCTTCCGGCGCCCCGGAATTGATCGCGGGAAACTGCCGGAAGTCGAATTTGCCCAGCACAGCCAGGATCTCCGCGTTCAAAATGGCAGCCCCCGCAGCTCCGCGGATCGTGTTGTGCGATAGCAGCGTGAACTTCCAGTCGAACAGCGAGCAGGGACGCAGGCGGCCCACCGTGGTTGCCATCCCATTGCCACGCATCAGGTCCAGGCGAGGCTGGGGACGAGCATCGCCATTCACGTACTCCACCGGCTGCAGCGGGGCCGAGGGCAGGTGCAGACCCTCATGGCCGCGTCCGCTCAGCGGCTGAAAGCTGCGCCACGCCTCCACAATCTCGTCATAGCTCGCCGGCCGCCGCAGCTTCACGCTCACACACTCCGTGTGCCCGTCGATCACAGGCACGCGATTGCACATCGCTGAAACCGTAGTATCCGCGCTCTGGAAGCTCTTTCCATCGGATCCGCCAAGCAGCTTTCCGACCTCCTCCTGCAGCTTCTCTTCCTCGTTCTTGATGAACGGGATCACGTTGCCCAGGATGTCCAGCGAAGCCACGCCCGGATATCCCGCTCCGGAGACGGCCTGCAGGGTGGAGACAAACAGTTTCTCGATCCCGAAGCGCGCGTGCAGAGGCGCAAGCGGAAGCACCAGACCGATCGCGCAGCAGTTCGGGTTCGTTACCAGATACCCGCCCGAGCGCTTGCGCGTAGCCTGCGCTTCGATCACCTCCAGGTGATCGACATTCACCTCCGGCACCACCAGCGGCACATCAGCCGCCATCCTGAACGCGGAGCTGTTCGAGATCACCGCGCATCCCGCGGCTGCAAACCTGGGCTCAAGCTCACGCGCGATCGGCGCATCGATGGAAGAAAAGATAATGCGAGGAAGCTCGGCGCGGGCCACCTCTGGCGTATTCGGCTGCAGCACCATCTCCGCAATCCTGCGCGGAAGAGGTGTGTCCAGGCGCCAGGTGCACGCCTCCGCATAGGTTTTGCCTGCACTGCGGTCGCTCGCCGCCAGCCATGCGATATTGAACCAGGGATGATCGGCAAGCAGTTGAATAAAGCGTTGCCCAACCGCTCCCGTCGCTCCCAGAATGCCTACGTTTCGCCGTTCCATTCAGCCAGTTTATCCCAGTGAGCTGCGCTTCCCGTTGCTGAAACTAGCCCTCTACTTCGATCACCCGGCGGCGCCGCACCACCTGGGTTCCACCCCCGCCCCAGGCGATTACCAGCGCGACCAAGTGCAGCAGGAACCACAGCCCGATCCCCTGATCCTGATAGATCAGCAACAGGATCAGAATGCGGGGAACCGCGATGGCCACGATCAGCGGGATCAGTCCCTGAAGATGGAACGGAGCCAGGCTGTTCTGCAGCCAGGCGATCGCCAGGCAGACCCTTGGCAGAAACAGCGAGAGCACAAGGAACCAGAGCGGCAGAGTATGTGTAACCAGCAGAACGTGGAGGTTCATGGCGAACCCTCTCCTGACGAGCGCGAAAGCTCGAACGACATCCAGGGCTGAAATACGACTGAGTTGTCTTCCCGGGACGCCGGGATGGTCGCCACAGTATAGGTGCACAGAGGCGACTCGTAAAACCCAAAAGCGGCGCATTCCAGAGATGTCGGCCACCGACGCCTTGAGCACACTGCGGACCCTGCTTCGAAAAAGGCCTTCAGCGCCCCAGGGCTGCGATCACCGCTTCTGCAAATGCGTCCGTGCCGGATGTCCCACCCACATCGCGTGTGAGCGTGGTTCCTTCAAGGTAGACCTGCTCCAGGCTGTTCTGGATCAGACTGGCCGTTGCCGTTTCCTGCAGGTGGTACAGCATGAGCACGGCGGATTGCAGCAGGGCCGTGGGATTGGCCTTACCCTGCCCCGCGATGTCCGGAGCCGAGCCGTGCACCGCCTCGAAGATCGCCGCTTCCTCCCCAATGTTGGCTCCGGGCACCAGCCCCAGACCGCCTACAAACGCGGAACACAGGTCGGAGAGGATGTCGCCGTAGAGGTTTTCGGTCAGGATAGTGTCGTACTGATAGGGGTTCAGCACCAGCTGCATGCACGCGTTGTCCACGATGTGCTCTGCATATTGGATCTCGGGGTACTCCGCGGCGACAGACTTGCAGCATCGCAGAAACAGACCGTCGGTCAGCTTCATGATGTTGGCTTTATGGATCGCATGTATCTTCTTGCGCCCATGCCGTCGCGCGTGCTCGAAGGCGGCTCGGGCGATCCGCAGCGATCCCTTCTCCGTGATGATCTTCAGTGACTGCGCGATACCGGGCTGCACCATCACCTCCAGGCCGGCGTACAGATCCTCCGTGTTCTCTCGGAAGATGATGAGGTCGATGTTTGGATAGTTCGTCTTCAGACCCGGAAGCGATTTCACTGGACGGAAGTTGGCGTACAGGTCGAACCTCTTGCGCAGGGTCACATTGATCGAGGAAAAGCCCTGCCCGATCGGCGTCGTCACCGGCCCCTTCAGGGCGACTTTGTTCAGCGTGACCGAGTCGTACAGCGACTGCGGAATATACTCCCCCGTCTTCGCGAAGGCCTCTGCTCCCGCATCCTGCCGATCCCACGCGAAGCTGCAGCCCGTCCTCTGTCCTGCCGCTTCCAGAATGCTTACCGTGGCTGCTGTCACCTCCGGCCCGATGCCATCTCCGGGGATGAGTGTGATGCTGTGTGTACGGTGCTTCGCCGACTTCATGAATTCCCTTCTGTGCGGTTGTGCTAACGCCCGGCGATCCGCCGTGGTCTGGTGTCCTTGCCGCGCAGCAGACCTTCGAGCTCCTCTTTGAACTCGTTCACGTCCTTGAAGTCGCGATAAACACTGGCAAAGCGGATGTAGGCGACCGTATCGATCTCTTTCAGCCGGTTCATGATCAGTTCGCCAATCGAGGCCGTCGACCGCTCGCGCTCCGCCGAGTCCACCACAAAGCTCTCCGCTGCATCGACGATCGCCTGCATCTGACCGACCGATACCTTGCGCTTCTGGCAGGAGTGCAGCAGCCCCGTAAGAATCTTCTGCCGATCGAATTTCTCGCGACGGCCGTCCTTCTTCACCACCATGTACGGGATCTCGTCGAGCCGTTCATAGGTCGTAAACCGCTTCGTGCAGCGTTCGCACTCTCGGCGACGGCGAATGGAGTCGGCGTCCTTGCTTTCGCGGGAGTCGATCACCTTATCCTGGGTGAACCCGCAGTAAGGGCATTTCATGCATCTTCGATTCTACAGGCCAGTCAGGCTGTGCCGCCGCCTTGGGCAGCCCCGCGCAGCGTCATGCCGCGCATCCTCGCCAGCACCAGGCCGGTCGGAATGATACTCAGGTAGCTGACCACCAGCATGATCGCTCCGCACGCAGTCGCCGCCTCCAGCGGAACCGCGAAGAACCCGTGCAATGCCGCCGCGAGCACCGCGATCTGCGTGAACCAGCCCACAATCGGCAGCTGAAAAACCGAGCCTCCGATGCCCGTCGCCATCAGCAGCATGGTGCCTGCCACGCTGAAGTGCGCCAGCGACGGTGTGCTACGAAACGAGCGGGCGCACAGCAGATAGGCCACCGCGACGGCCGCCCACATGATCACCGACAGCGCCAGCGCCGAGGCGAACTCCCCGAACGTCGCCAGGGTCTGGAAGCCGGAGCGAAGGTCGAGCAGGCGCGCTTCCGCAAACGCCGCCATCTTCGGCGAGAGCGGCCGCAGAACCCTCCCCGCGAAAGCCGCCACCCGATCTCCTGCCACCCGCAGAGCGACCGCGAAGGTGGCCACCAGTACCGTGGCCGCGACCGAAAGCAGGCCGGCCCGTGTGAACGCCTCATGATGTGGCAGCCCGCGCGCACCAAAGGCCAACGTCGCCGAAAAGAGCAGCGCGGCGGCCCCCAGGTCGAACGCCCGCTCCACAGAATAAACAGCGAGCTGCACCGCCACCGGCGTATCCAGCTGCCGGGCGATGATATAGGGCCGCGCAAGATCCGCCACCCGCCCAAACAGTCCGACCGCCGTGAATCCGATGACCTGTGCCGGAAAAACCTCCGCTGCCGAAGCCGGCCGCAGGCTTGCCAGGAGCACAGACCAGCGCATCGCCCTCATCCAGTAGCACAGGTAGATCACCGCGATCGCCCCCAGCACCATCGGAAAGGAGACAGATCGAAGCTCGGTCGCGAGCGAACGCCAATCGAACGCTCCTCGCTTATGCCACAGCCACCCAGCCAGCAGAGCCATCAGCAGAACCGGCAGCAGCGTGCGCAGCACTTTACCGCTGCCGCCCTCCCGGGCTGCTGCCGAGGCGTCCGTGTGTGGCGGTATCAGGTCGCTCATCGAGTCCGGGATCTCAGTGCCTGGCCTAATGCAAGCCGGCAACAGTGTTGGAGTGGCGCACGTTCACACTGGATGCCGACCCCCGCGCAAGCTGCAGTTTGCGTCGCTTGAACTCCGTCATCACGCGGGCCACGTATGCACGCGTTTCGCGAAAAGGGGGCACACCGTGGTATCGATCCACGGCCCCCGGGCCGGCGTTGTAGGCCGCCAGCGCCAGCGCCAGGTCGTCCTTGTAGCGCGTCAGCAGCATATCCAGGTAAGCCGTGCCTCCATTGACGTTCTCGCTCGGACGAAAGCTGTCATGCACGCCCAGCGAACGCGCCGTCTCCGGCATCAGCTGCATCAACCCCTGCGCACCGGCGTGCGACACCGCCGACGACCGTCCATCGCTTTCCGCATGGATGATGCTCGCCAGCAGTTCGACATCGATATGGTGCTCCTCACCTGCCCGCGCCAGCAGATCGTGAACACTGACCTCCGTGCCCTCGTTCTTGCCCGCCACAAGTTGTGGCTTCGGATCATCGGGCAGGGAAGTGATGGATTCGATCTGGTCAGCCGCCAGATCGATATAGCTCGCGTCCGAACTGGCCAGAAACAGCCGCACACGGCCGTCTGGGAGCGGCTGCTGTCGTGCGCAGTCATAGCTGAATCCATTGCGCAGGACGACGTGCTCTGAGGCCCGCGCGCTATCAGCGAACGCAAGCATTCCCAGAAATAGCGGCAGAATCAGGAAGCGTTGAAACAGAAGCCGGAGCACTGCTCCTAGGCTACCATCCAGCGTCTCGCAGACGGCTACCCCACCTGAGCCGTACTCCATACAACTCCCGTGCCCCTGAGCCAGCCCGCTGAAGCCCCACACGCTCAGGCAAACGCGTTCTCGATCGCCACCGCCACCCCGTCCTCATCGTTACAGGGAACCATCTGCCAGCCGTTCTCCGCCGCTAGAATCTGCAGGTCCAGAGGCGCATTCGACATCACCGCCGCCCGGCCCGCGACCCGGAACATGGACACGTCGTTCCAGTTGTCTCCAATCGCCAGGGTCTCAGCCCGGTCGATGCCGCGCATCTTCGCCAGCCGCAGCAGGGCTGAAGCTTTGGAGCAGCCCGCCGGCAGAATATCCAGAATGCACAGGTCTCGCGCCTCATATTCGGTGCGATGGAGAGCGATCTCTGCCGCCGGATCGTCCTCCGCTTCCATCCCAACCACCCGCGGGTCCCGGAGAAGGTGCGCCTCCGCCTCCCGCATCCGATCGATTGGCCCACAGAGCATCATCTGGATCGGCTGCTCGTCCCGCAGAGAGAGCTCGATCGGCGAAATATGCTCGATATACGGCGCATTGACCTGCATCCACCGCCCGATGCTGGCGTGAAGATCATCTCCGTGCTCGCAGACCAGGGCGCCGCGGTCATCCTCGCCATCCGGACCCACTTTGTCGAACGTGATTACCAGCGTGCTCCGGAACTCGCGCATGTGATCGCACACCCATCGCGCCGTCTCGACCGGCATATGCGAGCGATGCAGCAGCGTCGAATCGATCGTGCGGATCACGCTGCCGTTGGAGCTGATCAGAGCGCTCCGTTCCGGCCGCGAGAGCTGGCGCAGTACCTGCATGGCGTAACAATGCCTGCGCCCCGTCGCGATGGCGATCTCGGCGCCCGTCAGTTCCGCGTGGCGAAAGGCAGCCAGGTTCCGCTGGCTGACAATCCCGTTGCTGTTCAGCAGAGTGCCGTCCATATCGACGGCGATGAGGCGAGGTTTCACAGGCATTCCCATCTTAGACGAGCGCTTGGGCATCGGCTGTCCCCGAGCGAAGTTGCAGGGATCCATGGCATAAAACAGAGAACGCATTCCTGTGCGTGGCAAGATTCGATAGCATCGGGAAATGCCCCGTATCGCTTTTCTGGAGTGTTCCCGCTGCAAAAACCGGCTCTCTGCCGAGACCCCCCAAACCCTCTGCCCCACCGATGCCGGTTCCCTGTACGTTCGCTATGACATGGACGAGCTGCGCCGCACGGCTCGCAAAGAGCAGCCAGCCGAGCTCGCAGCCGCTTCGGCCGCAAGTCTCGGAATGTGGCGCTATGCCGCCGTCCTTCCTGACGTAGCGCCGGTAAGCCTCGGAGAAGGCTGGACACCCATGCTCCAGAGCCGCCGCTATCCAGGGCTCCTGGTCAAGGAAGAGGGCGCCAATCCAACCGGCACCTTCAAAGCGCGCGGGCTCGGGCTCGCCGTCACCATGGCCCGTCACTTCGGCCTCAAGCATCTCGCCGTGCCCTCTGCCGGCAACGCCGCCGGTGCTCTCGCTGCCTATGCCGCTGCCGCTGGCATCGCGGCGCACCTCTTCATGCCTCAGGACGTTCCCCTGGCGAATTACCTCGAAGGTGTGCTCTACGGTGCCGATGTCACCATGGTGGACGGCTTGATCTCCGACTGCGCGCGCCTCGTCGGCGAGCGCATCCGCGAGCAGAAGGCCAGTGGCGCAGCCACCGAGGACATCTGGTTCGACATCTCCACCCTCAAGGAGCCCTTCCGCGTCGAGGGCAAGAAGACCATGGGCTATGAGCTGGTCGAGCAGCTCGGCTGGAAGTATCCCGATGCCGTCTTCTATCCCACCGGCGGCGGCGTTGGCCTGATCGGCATGTGGAAGGCCTTTGAAGAGATGGAGCAGCTCGGCTGGGTCTCCGGCCGCCGTCCGAAGATGTACGCTCTCCAGGCCTCCGGCTGCGCTCCCGTAGCCCGCGCCTACGATCAGGGCAAGGACGCCAGCGAGTTCTTCAACGGTGCTGAAACCTTCGCCGCTGGCCTGCGCGTCCCCAAGCCCTACGGCGACACCATCATCCTCGACATCGTCCGCAGCTCCGGCGGCCGGGCCATCGCCTCCGACGATGCAGCCATCCTGAACTCCATCAAGGACTGGGCGCAGCACGAGGGCCTCTTCCTCTCGCCCGAAGGCGCTGCGGCCACCGCTGCCTACGATACCCTGCTCGCCAGCGGGGAGCTGCGCGCCGAAGATCGCGTCGTCCTCTTCAACACCGGTGCAGGCCTCAAATATACGGACGCCGTAGCCTCGGTCATGCATCTGCACCGGCCCGGCACGCTGCCCACCTCGCTCCCCGTGGGCGGCATCATCACGCCGGTCTGATCTCGGAGATCTCCCTGGCGGTGTTCTCCAGCACCCCGATCTGCCGCAGCAGGCGCGGAAGCTGCGCCGCCGTCAGGGACTGCGGGTCTCCTGCCGGCGTGTAGGGCTCCTCCAATGGCCGGTACGCTTCTTCGTGGCTTCCGCTCAGCCGGTGCGCCACGCCATCCAGTCTCGCCGCTAGCGTCGACACCACCCGACGCTCCTCCACCTGCGCCGGCCCCGCCGCGGCCAGCAGCGTGATCGTCTGCGTCACTCGGCGAACGTAGGTCGTAAACGTCAGCGCCGCCGTGTTGAGCCGCTCCGTGCGGCTCCGTGCCGGGTTCAGCGGAATCGCGTGTTCGATCAGCGCGTGATCCAGTGTCTCCTCCGCATCGTTAGCCGCCAGTCCGCAAGCTCGCCGCGCCGGCGCCAGCAGCGTTCTCTCGGCCGCCAGTCTCTCCTCCGCCGAACTCCTGGACGCCCGCTGCCAGAACGCCAGCGTCGCCCGCAGATACTCCGCTTCCGCTGCCGCCGCCAGTCCCAGCAGCCGGGGAAGCTGCAGGCTCTCACGCTCGGGCCACAGCAGCAGCATCGCCAGAACAGCCACCAGCGCGCCCAGGCACGTCATCCCCACACGCACCGCCGCAAAGTGCCAGTCACGCAGATGCGGCAGCGCCAGCAGCACAATCGTCGGCGTCAGGAAGAAGCAGTACCACGCGTAGTCCACCACATAAACCGCCAGCGTCAGCACAGCGAACGCCGAGATCGCCAGCAGCAGGCTCACCTCGGTCGGCAGCGCCGCAGCCAGAACGGCAGCCAGCATCGCCCCCGCCACCGTCCCTGAAATGCGCTGCCCCGAACGGCGAACCGTCTCGCCCGTGTACGGCTGCAGCACAATCAGTGAGGTCATCGCCAGCCAATAGCCATGCGTAATGTGCGTGAAATGCATCAACACCACGTCGATGCTCACCACCACACTCAGCCGCAGGGCATGGCGGAACGTAACCGAGCGCAAGGTCAGATTGCTGCGCAGCGACTCGGCCCATTGCGATGCTCCTGGCTGCGCCGCCCGCGCCTGTCGCAGGCTCACTCCACGCAGCAGGGGAGCCGTGGATCGCACCGGCTCTCGGCCCGACCAGATGGCGCGAATCGCCTCCATCCCAATCTCCACTCCCAGCATCGAGTCCTCAAGCGCGGAGGCAAACAGCGCACCATACCGCGCGCCCGGCGAATCCACGCCCAGCACCGTTTTCGGATAGCGGTTGTGAACCTCCTCCCACACCGCTCCTCCCGGTTCAAACGCCGCCCCCCGGTCCGACGGTCGGCCGCGGAGCGCCTGTTCCATGTGACGCAACGCCGGCAGAAGCCACGCGTTCGCCTGGAGCAGCGCAGCCGATACCGCCTCTGCGGTTTCTGCGTCCTCCGCCGACACACTCTCGGCCTTTGCTCCCTGCCGCTGTGATCCCGCGATCACCTCCGCCAGCCGCAGCATGCGTTCCAGCAGTAAGTCGGCGCCTTCGTTCAGCACTGTCAGGGATCGCGCGCGGTGAGTTCGCGCCGCCATGCGCGCCGGTGTGATCGCCAGCGCCACCTGGGCGCGTTCCAGCCCTGTACGCACACGTCCGATGGCCGCATACAGCCTGCTCTGTCCCTCCGCTGAACCCGCAGCCGGCACCAGCTGGATGAGCCCGGCCAACGCCGCATACACATCCGCGACCGCCATGCGTGCCGGCCGGAACGGATCCATCGGCCAAAGCACCAGCGACAGCACCGCGGCCCAGAGCGCCCCCACCATGAAGTCCCGCGTATACAGGACAGCCGCGTGCACCGAGTGATCGAGCGAGCCAAACGCGACGATGTAGCTCACTAGGTTGATCACGCTCGAAGACGCCAGTGGCTGCGAAAGCGCGCGTCCTAGCGTGATCACAAAGCACACCCCGAAGGTGATCGCGACAGCCGCTGGAAGATGCGTGCCCGCGACCGCGCCAACCAGGACCGCGCACGACCCCAGCAGGAGAACACTGGCGATATTCGCCAGCCGCGACCTGTACGGTCCGCCGTTGTCCACCGTGATCACCTGCAGCGCCCCCAGCGCCACCCAGCTGCCCGGATACCCCATCCTGTAGCAGACCGCGAGCGCGAGCCCGACCGCGACGCCCGCGCGCAGGCCGCGTGTCCAGTGCATGCGCTTGAGCGCCGCACGAAGGCCTGTGATCTGTAGCAGCTTCATCGGTCGAGTGTAGGGCGAGTCACCGAGGCCCGGTAGCCGGCTATTGGAAGCAGGTCTGCTTGCGCGCTCCGTGCGCGCCTGCCGCCTTCGCCTGTTTCTCCGTCATGTACTGCCCGTCCTTGGTCTTGCCGTAATAGCGATCTCCAGGGCAGTGATACACGGAAGTCCCGAGATTCACCCACACCTTGTCCGCCCCTCCGCCCGGAGCAGCCGTGGCCTGCGGCTTGGGCGGCTGCCTCTTCGCCTTCGCAGCCGGTTGTGCTGGGTTTGGCGAGCTGTTCTGCGCAGGCAGCAGGGTTGCCGGAAGAAGGAGGGCCAACAAAGCTACAGCGAGACGAGGCATGCACACGCTCCGGTACGAAGAAATCGGGGCAAGAAGCCCGCGCAAGCGATCCTAGCAGGCAGCGGGGGCGCAGTCTCGCCTCACAGCGCAACCGCCTCGGCCGCTGTCACTTCGGCCCGGTGGGATCGCGTCGTAAGCGTGAGGGCGGCCGCCAGAATCATGCCTCCGCCGACATAGGCCAGCGAACCGAGACGTTCGTGCAGCACCGCGATTCCCAGGACCGATCCGATCAGAGGCTCCATGTTCAACAGCACTCCGGCCTGGGACGCAGGCACCCGCGTCATCCCCCAGTTCCACAGCAGTGTCGTGGTGGCGGTACACAGAACCCCGCTCGCCGCCAGCGCCAGCCAGGCCCGCGTCGACACATGTCGCACCGGCGGCAGGCCGTACAAAACCGGCACTACCACCAGGAGCATCATCGTGCCCGCCAGCAGCCCATATGCCGTAATCACCACCGCACTGTGCTCGGCCAGCAGGTGCTTGTTCAGCAGCACCCAGAAGAGCGCGATCAGCAGCGACGACACGACCAGCAGATCTCCATGCAACGATGGCCCCCCAGCCGCGGGACTGTGACGCGCGCCCGAAGCAATCAGCGCCGCACCCGTCGTCGAGACCACAAGACATGTCCACCCCACGCCATCCAGGCGCTCGTGAGCGAACACCGTGGCGCCCACAGCAAGAAACACCGGCATCGTGCCCACCATCAGCGCCGCATGGGAAACCGTCGTCAGCGCCAGCCCATGGAACTGCAGCAGAAACTGCAGCGGGACCCCAAGCAGCGATGCCAGCAGAAGCGTGGCCCATCCACGTCTGTTGAGCCCCGGGCGATGCGTAACCAGCAGCGGAACCAGCCCCACGACCGCGAACAGAAAGCGATAAAGCACCATCGCGCCGGAGTTCATCTCCGCCAGCGCGATCTTGCCGAAGAAGAACCCGCATCCCCAGAACATGCTGGCGAGAGCACAGGCAACAAATCCAAGTGTGCGGCGCGAGTTCACGAACCCTCTGTCTTGCATGATTGCCTGTCTTTCTCCCGGACCCCGGCTGCTTCGCTCTGACCTGGGTAACAAAACAAAAGCCCACGTCCACACAGCGGACGCGGGCTCGAGCCTCGCCGGCCTACCAGACGCGGCAGTTCTTGGCCGGCGTCATGGGCTGCCCCTGCTTGCAGCCGAACGCCGGTGCAAACCCGGGCTGGTTCACGATCGCCCCATTGGCGCGAAAGTGATCCGGCGAGTGCGGATCCGTCTGCACCCGCTCCCGCACGATCTCCGGCCGCGAGTTCTCGCACCAGTTCTGTGCATACGCCACGTAGAAGCGCTGCGGTCCCGTAAGGCCCTCGATCTTCTTCGTGGGATCGATACCTTCCTTCTTCACCCGCGCAAGGTAGGCCATGTACGCCAGCACCAGGCCGCCATTGTCCGCCGTGTTCTCCCCCAGGGTCAGCTTTCCGTTCACCTTCAGATCATCCACCGCCGTAAAGCCGCCGTACTCGTTCACCAGGCAGCCCGTACGCGTTTCGAAGTTCTTCTTGTCCTCCGGAGTCCACCAGTCGCTCAGGTTGCCCTGCCCGTCGAACTGTGCCCCCTGGTCGTCGAACCCATGCGTCAGCTCGTGTCCAATCACCGCGCCGATGTGCCCGTAATTCGTCGCCATATCGGCCTTCGGGTCATAGAACGCCGGCTGCAGGATGCCTGCCGGAAAGTTGATGTTGTTCATGCTGGGGTCGTAATACGCATTCACCGTCGGCGGCGTCATGCTCCATTCCTGTTTGTCCACCGGCTTGCCGATCTTGTTCAACTCGCGATCGTTCTCAAACGCCGAGGCCCGCTCCTGGTTCCCAAAAGCGTCCTCAGGAGAGATCGTCAGCGTGCTGTAGTCGCGCCAGTGCTCGGGATAGCCAATCTTGTCCGCGACCGCGTGCAGCTTGGCCTTCGCGCGTACCCTCGTCGCTGGGCTCATCCAGTCCAGCGTGTCGATGTCGCGGTCCATCGCGGACTCGATGTCATGCACCATCTCCAGCGTCTTCGCCTTGCTGTCCCCCGCGAAGTACTGGTCCACGTACACCTGTCCCAACGCCTCCCCAAGGCCGCGGTCCACCGTCGCCGTGCAGCGCTTCCACCGTGCCCGCTGCTCCGGCTGCCCTCCCAGCACCCGCCCGTAAAACGCGAAGTTCTCGTCGTCAAAGCGCTTCGGTAGATTGGGCGCGAACTTCGTCAGCAGGTGGTACCGCATGTAGGCGCGCAGTGTCTCTATCTTGGCTGCCATCACCGCATCCACCAGCGCTGGAAAGAACGCCGGACTCGCATCGTTCA